>NZ_JACJPW010000061.1 GCF_014696265.1 Aerosakkonema funiforme FACHB-1375
CCGTCAATTATTACAATACATTTGTACTACTTGGGTGAGCGATCGCATTCCAGCAAGTGCCTTAACAAAAGTTAATACAGTGTCGATTACTTTTGTCCGACTACTTACGTGTCGATACGTAGCCGCTACTCAGCATTCCCGTGCAAGTGCGATGCTCGATGTTTGTGCCAAAACGTGCTATTCTTATAAAGAAGTGCGGGTGTAGTTCAGTGGTAGAGCATCTGCTTCCCAAGCAGAGTGTCGAGGGTTCGAATCCCTTCACCCGCTTGAAACGATCGACGATTTCTCGTTGCTTTGGGGATATTCCACTCAAGCTACAAGGTTATTTGCGCTTAGTGGTACACATAAGTGGTACACACTGGCACTAAACCTGCTTTTGCAAAGATTAACATTCGATCGCATTCACTGCCAGCCCACCACGAGCGGTTTCCTTATATTTACTGTGCATATCTGCTCCAGTAGCACGCATTGTTTGAATCGCCTTGTCCAGGGAAACGATATGCAAACCATCTCCGCGTAAAGCAATACGAGAGGCGTTGATTGCTTTAACAGCCCCCATCGCATTCCTTTCAATGCAAGGTATTTGAACCAATCCAGCAACGGGATCGCAGGTTAATCCTAAATGATGTTCCATCGCGATTTCAGCGGCGTTTTCCACTTGCTTTGGCGTTCCTCCCAATACCTCTGTTAAAGCACCCGCCGCCATTGAACAAGCAACGCCAACTTCTCCTTGACAACCAACATCAGCACCAGAGATGGAGGCGTTTTCTTTATACAAAATTCCAATTGCGCCTGCGGTAAGTAAGAAGTTGACAATGCGATCGATCGTCGCACTAGGGCAAAATCGAATATAGTAGTGCAAAACCGCCGGAATAATACCCGCCGCACCATTGGTGGGTGCAGTTACAACTCTTCCCCCTGCTGCATTTTCTTCATTAACTGCAATGGCGTAAACATTTACCCAATCGATAATACTAAGCGGGTCAAGTAGACAAGTTTCACCTTTGGCGGATAATTGGCGATAGAGTTCTGGGGCGCGGCGTTTTACGTTTAAACCTCCCGGTAAAATACCTTCATTTTTACAGCCGTTTCTCACGCACTCTTGCATCACTTCCCAGATGCGTAGCAGTCCTTGTATGACTTCTTCTTCAGAACGCCAAGACTTCTCATTTTCTAACATGACTTGGCTAATCGATAAACCTTGTTTTTCGCAGATTTCGATCAAATTAGTAGCGCTTGTAAACGTATAGGGAACCTGACTATTATCATCTTGTTTGCTTTGCGTATCTTCTTCATCGACAATAAAGCCTCCTCCCACTGAATAATAAACTTTTCTTGCGATTTCCTCCCTGACGGCATTGTGCGCTGTAAATCGCATTCCGTTGGGATGAAACGGAAGGTTTTGCCAGTGAAATAGAAGATGCTCTTTTTCGCAAAACGCGATGGGTTTCTTTCCCAATAAAAATACTTTTTCTTCAATACGTATTCTCGCCACTCGTGCATCAATAGATACTGTATCAATTAGTTCTGGCGTTTCTCCCTCTAGACCCAAGATTACAGCTTTGTCAGTACCGTGGCCTTTTCCAGTTGCAGCGAGAGAACCGAATAGTTCTACCTTAATAGTTTCAGTTGTATCTAAAAGTTTTTTATTTTGGATAAATGTGGCAAATCGTAATGCTGCACGCATTGGGCCGACCGTATGAGAACTGGAAGGCCCAATGCCGATTTTGAATAGTTCAAAAACGCTAATAGCCATAGGAAAAACTCTCAATTATAAATGATAAACGAGATGCAAGCTGGTTATTCTTTATAAGGGTTGAGGTTATTGCGAAACAATTATGCTGACAAATTACTTAGCTAGTAATGTCAGTAGCCTCTAAGTCCTATGTTAAATAATTTTTTAAACTATGATGAGTAGGTGGTATGCTTATAGTGCGATCGCATATTTCAACAAATCTTTTGACCGTCAGGCTTGCCTGGATTAAGTTAAGAAAAATTAAGTAGCAAAGAAGCTAATGCTCACAAAGAATGGCTGTTGAGTCAGCCTATCTTTTAATAGCAGAGTTCGTCACAATTTTTGTTTAAAAAACTTAACAAAGTTAATTGTAAAAAAGCTCGATCGACAACCTTATTATAGCCGGAAAGCGCTTGGATAAAGTACATCCCAGAAACCCGGTTTCTTCAAGAAACCGGGTTTCTTGCTCTAATAAAGCGCTAACCTAGAAAAAGCTGCGGCTTGCTGTGGGCGCAAGCAACCAAGTCATGATTTCCGGTAACCGCTTTTGCCAAGAAGTTTCGTGGTGTATTTCGTCTTCTGCCAAGATAAAATGCAACTCGTCTTCGGAGTAACCGAGGCTTTTCAAACGAGTGTAAAAATCTTTGGTAATTGGCACATAATCTAACCAAATTCCATAAAACGAATATTGCTCTTTGCTACCGACATAAAGGAGTATTCTTGACCAGAATCCTGTGCGCCTATCCCAGTAGGAAAACATTTGCGTCCCACCTAACATCAAAGCTGGAGAAAGACCGCCTATCCTGCCAAAAATTTGCGGATAGGTTTTGCCCAAATACAATGAAATTAATCCGCCCATACTAGACCCCATGAGAGCGGTATTTTGTGAGTCGGATAGGGTGCGGTAAGTTTTATCGATGAAAGGTTTTAAATGATTGATCAGAAATTCTGCTGTTAAATTACCGCGTCCACCCATCCAAGGAGAATATTCTTCCATTCTGTTTGGTAAGTGGTCGATTCCAACAATAATCCAAGGCTCAATAGTTCCTGCCGATGCCAAACGTTCTAGAGTAGTATTGGCGCACCAAGTATCCCAAACAGCAGATTCCGGGTGAGCGAAAATATTTTGTCCGTCGAACATATACAGCACAGGAAAACGCTTGTCGGGTTGTTGATCATAAGCATCGGGAGTAAAGATGCGTATGGTGCGGTTAACTTGTTCTGGAAAAGAGTAAAAGTCGCGAATGATGTGGATGTAGCCCATTGTGGTTATGGTTATGGTTATGGTTATGGTTGCAAAAGACAGAGGGTTTTTGAATATTAAAGCAGATATATTTGTGGTTTAATCAATTGCGATCGATCTGTTGATTAAGAAAGTAGTTGCCAAAAACTCGTTGCATGATAATTAGAAGATATAGGACTTACGCAGAGGAGTTAAATGTAGGGTGAACTCATGAATTGACCCTACTAAATATAGAAATTTTTTATGAGCGACTGCGTAAGTCTTAATATCAACATACTCGGAGTTAAATTGGCTAAGCAAGCGAACAGGCGATATGCTTCCCCCAAGCTATGCAAAAGTTTTCGCCAGCAACTTGTAAATTCATCAATCGAGCTACAGTATTTGACGCATTTCATCCAGACTGTTCGCCGTCCTGATTGCTGACTGAATCGCCTCTAATTTTGCCACATCTTCAATTTGACGAATTTCTGGCATGAGTTCTAAACTTTGGATGCCGAATTTTAATTCTAAACCCAAAGCAATACCGGAAAGCAGTCCTTGCTGCATACCCTGTTGCATACCCTGCTGCATACCTTGCTGCATACCCTGCTGCATACCCTGCTGCAAAATTTCTTGATACCAGGGTGATTCCCGTAACACTGCCATATCCCACCTCATGATTTGCTGAACTAGAGGAATTTCTAATACGAAGCTAGCAAAAAAGGCCAGTAGGGGTTCTAAATCGCTTAATTCTCGGTCAGTTCGCAAAACCTCCAAAGCTTGTCGGACTGCGGACTCTTGACCGCCTCCCTTGAGTACGGGTACAAAGGGGATAAGGGAGGGAAGGGATTGTTGAAAGGCTATTTCCGCGTCTACTTCCCAGAGGTTAATTACATGATAGTCTTGACGGGCGGTTAAGCCTCTAAATTGGGACTCGTAGCGAGTGGGAATTACTACTGAAGGTGATGGCGCTAGGATATTAATCAGTACCGGATAAGTGGGTTTGTTGTAACGTTCTTCTGCCAGTGCAGCATAAGCTCTCATGCGCTGAGGCATTTGAGATTTGTAACGTAACTGTAACTCGTTGAGTACGAGAAATTCGCCATCTTGGGGAGTATAGGCAGTTACCAGTACATCACTTTCGCGACTTACCCACTGGAATTCCGAGGTGATGATATCTCGCACTTGGACATCGGGAATTTGAGTTACCCATTGTACCCAACGGTCGGGTGCCAGACTAATCAAGCGCTTGCTGCCGATATCGGCTGGTTTAGGCATAAAATATGGGTTTTGTTTTGGATATGGCGATAATTTGCCCTTAGAGCAGTTTATGATTAAATAGGCGATCGCACTTGGCTACTGCTGTGGTATATGAGCGCAGCTGAAAATCAGCCATCCCACACACTGAAGCAGATTTAATTAAATTTAACTAATTAAAAAATAATTAAATATAATTTTTTTTACATATTGGTTTATAATGATCCCAATGTAAAAAATATAACCTGTAGCCATCAGGAGTTTGCGGGAGTGGTGAATCCCTTAGTGGGAAGCTGTTTAATCTGGCAACAAATCATCACTTTTCAATCTCTGGCCTTTTGTAAAGTTTTGTGAGAATTACTGACCCTCACGCATAAAAATTCAAATCCGATCCTGATAAATAAGCAGAGGCGAGTCTGAGGTGTTGAGCCAAAAGGCTTGGACGGGCGGGACGCCCACCCCACAAGAGAGAAGAAATAGAGATTCTTTTTTTGTGGGGTGGGACATAGTTTCCAGTCTCGCTCCTTTCCTCAAACAAATGAATATACCTTTCTTGTGGGGCGGGCGTCCCGCTGGTATAAGCAGGCAAGATGCCTGCTCCACAAGAGAAAGCAACAATTTGTACTTTTGTAGGGCAGGCAAAATGCCTGCTCATTCCCAGAAATAACTTTTAAATATTTGTAGCAAGCAAGATACCTCCTCCACAAGAGAGAAACAGTCAACCGCCCCACCCACTCTTGGGATGGGGCTTGTAACTAACCAGAAAACCTAGCTGAAACATCTGGGTTATTGACCGAACCCTGCTCCTCCGTCTTTTGGGTAGAGGAGAGAAAATAAATTTTTTTACTCTTGTGGGGCAGGCATCTTGCCTGCCTCTTGTGGGGTGGGCATCCTGCCTGCCCCATACCCCACACAACTCTCAATTAAACCCTCAACACCCGACACTGGTAAAATCTTTGTCCCCAACTTATCAGCTAATTCCTCAACTGTCATATCATCCAAAAATTTAGTATCTCCATGCTTCAACATCAAAGCTGGCAATAATATCCCATCTCCCAAATCTTTTCCTTGCAAGTTTTCCAGCAAATCTTGACCGGTGAGCAAACCTGTAACTGTAATACTCTGACCCCAATACCTACTGGGAAAAGCTGCCATATTCACTTGTAATCCTTCCACTTGATTGAGTCGTTGCAAAATCGGTTGAAATGCTAATTCAACTGCGTTTCCCACTACCCAGGTAAATTTTCGCTGTGGGGAAACTTGGAGAGGTAATTTTTGGGCCGCTAACTCAAATTTTCGCAAAAATAGGCGAATGGAACCGACGCCATTATCTATTTGTGGATATTCTTCATAATGAGATTCTGGCGGTAGTTCTTCACCTGCGATTAAAAACCATTCATCGGCTAACCAAACACAATTTGTCCCGTTTTTTTTGCGAAGTTCTGCCTGAAGTTTCTGCACTTGAGAAATTACTTCTCGTGCTTTTTCTGGTGTGACTGGTGTTAATTCATCTTCTGCTGGGCGAAAGCGGGTTAAACCAACGGGGACAACTGCGACAGATGCGACGGCGGGAATTTCTCCTTTGTGGAATTTTGCTAAGTCGCGGAGTGTTGTTTCTAGATGAATGCTGTCATTAATTCCGGGACAAACAACGACTTGGGCGTGTATTTGCAGACGCCGCTTTTTAAACCAGTTTAGCTGTTCTAAAATTTGTCCGGCACGAGGATTTTTGAGGAGGCGAATTCGCACTTCTGGTTCTGTGGCGTGAACAGATACGTAGAGTGGAGATAGGCGCATTTGTTCAATGCGATTCCATTCTTTTTGGGTGAGGTTGGTTAGGGTTAAATAGGAGCCATAAAGGAAACTGAGTCGATAGTCATCATCTTTAAGATAGAGGGATTTGCGTTTGCCGGGTGGCTGTTGATCGATGAAGCAGAAGGGACAGCGGTTGTTGCACTGGATTAAGCCATCGAATAGGGCTGTTTCAAATTCCAATCCTAAGTCTTCGTCGTAGTCTTTCTCAATTTCAATATGATGAGTTTTACCTTTTGCGTCTAATATTTCGAGTTCGAGAAATTCGTCGGCACATAAAAATTTATAGTCGATGAGGTCGCGGGGACGATCGCCATTGATAGAAACGATGCGATCGCCCGCTTCAAACCCAATTTCAGCTGCAATCGAGTTGGGGATAACTTTGGTAATTAAGGCAGGACTAATAGAAGTTTCGCTCATAGGTAATTGTCAGTTGTCAGTTGTCAGTTGCGATCGGTCAGATGTTATTCCACTAAGTACTGATTACTGACTATCCTATTAGCTATTTTGCAGTAATCCAGTGCCGATCGCTCCCAAGATGGCCACGCCAAACAGCAAGCGATACCAAATAAACACCCAGGTACTCTGCGTTTGCAGGAAGCGCAACAACCAGGCGATCGCTAGATATGAGAAAATTGCCGCTGAGATGACGCCAACTATTACCGAAATCAGTCCGGCGTCGCCTAACCCTTGTTTGACGACATCTTTTAGTTCAACCAATCCAGCTAAGGTAATGGCTGGGATACCTAACAAAAAGGAAAATCGCGCCGCCGTTCCTCGTTCTAAACCCATGAATAACCCAGCTGTCAGGGTGGAACCGGATCTCGATACACCGGGAACCAATGCCATTGCTTCTGCTAATCCCATCAATATTCCATCTTTGACTCCCAAGGCGTTAAATTTGCGCTTGCGGGTTCCCAGTTTTTCTGCAATGCCCAGCAACACGGACATGACGATCGAGGCTGTGGCGATTACTGCTAAACTCCGCATAGGTGAGTTATCGAAGTCGGGAATCAGGATTTTGATGAGTAATCCGAAGAAAACAATCGGTATGGTTCCCAGAATAATTCCCAACCCGATTTGAAAGTCTTGGGAATCGTAATCTTTGGTGACGATCGCTTCAATTGCACCGATTGTGATATTTGTCAAGTCTCTCCAAAAATACCACAGCACGGCGGCAATACTACCCAGTTGGATTACGGCTGTAAAGGCGACACCGGGATCTCCCCACCCCAGCACTACAGGTACGACTTTAAGATGAGCCGTACTGCTGATGGGCAAAAACTCGGTTAAACCTTGCACCATACCTAATACGATCGCTTGAATTATATTTACCTGTGCAGCTGGTGGAGTCGCTGCTTCTTCAAGCGTCGCCGCCGCTGAGAGATGTGTGCCCAGAGCGTTTAGAAATAAAGCTAAAAGAGCGCTGGCAGAACTTGTGCCAGCAAAGGTGAAAAGTTGATGTTTTGATAAACCCATGTTTTCTTCTCAGCACACGCGATCGAGCATAGCCTATCTGGGGAGTAGGTAGCCGCTAGTTGTTAATACCCCTACCCCTACTACCAAGTACCCTATTCCCAATCCTGAGAAACTACGATAAAATAAAAAAATGCCCCAGGGGGGGATATTTTTTGTGATATCTTTAATAAGATAAACTTTAGTTACAAAAATTAATAAGACTTTGTTTAACGATACCTTGTCTGCCTTGACATCTGTACCCGCTTCTGTATCGCCAGCCCAATCTGGTGAAAGCTATGCCGCGACTTTCCGGTGGCGAATGGGTTCCAAGAGAGCCTGGTTGCTTTTCGGGGCGGCTTCGTTTCTAGTTTCGATACCTGTGTTCGCTCAAGCGCCATTAGTGCGCCTGCTGCCACTGCTGAGTTTAGTGTTAACTGCTGGCTGGGTGGGATTGAGTTTCGGGCTGATGAGGCGTCGGGAAACCCAAATATGGGGAGACTTGCTGCTGGGATTCAGCTGGAGTTGGTTAGCGGGATCGATTTATTGGGGCTGGTGGCGCTGGGAACCTCTGATCCACCTGCCGATCGAAGCCATTTGTCTGCCGTTAGCGCTTTGGTGTGCGGGGCGGAACATCTGGAAAGTGGGTAGCTTATTTTATTTAGGTTCCCTGTTTGGCACGGCGGTGACAGACATATACTTTTACGCAGTCGATCTGATCCCTTCCTGGCGACAGTTAATGCAGGTAGACCCAGCGTTGGCGACACCAATTTTACAAAATGCGATCGCGCAGGTGCAGACACCTTGGGGGATCGTATGGGCGGGAGTACTTGCTGGAGTTCTTTTAGTCACGGGTACTTTACCCTTACGCTCCGGACAGCTACACTGGTGGGCGTTTAGTGGAGCAGTGTTGAGTACAATTTTTGTAGATAGCCTGTTTTGGTTAGTCGCCTCAGCCGCCTGAGCGAGCTTGTCTTGCTAAAAGAATCGCTCTTAGGAGGTATGACAGGCGCTTTAGATACCTTAATTGCTATCGACGTTTGAGACTCTAACTGGCTCTTCGTCGCTTCTTTTATCTGTGGTGACGTTGCAACCCACTACTACTCCATATCTTTTACTTCGGACCGATTCCGGGAATCGCTATCTCCCATTAGTGGGCAGTCATTGCTGGACTATCGGTCGCAGCGATGACAACAATTTTGTGATACCAGATCGGTGGATTTCTCGTAACCATGCGATGTTACAAAGTATGGAAACCGGGGAATTTTATCTAATCGATCTTGGTAGCCGCAATGGCTCGTTTGTGAATGGGCGACGGGTAAGCGTACCCGTAACCTTAAAGCATGGCGATAACCTAACCTTCGGTCAAACTGAATTGGAATTTTTCTCTCCCACCGTCAGCTACCAGGCTAACTCTTCCACCAGTTCGCACTCGGATGAGTTGACGGCGACATCCACATTACACGTTCGCCGTCTGATCTCGGTGATGGTGGTGGATATCCGCGACTTCACCGTTTTAACCAGACAACTTGACGAAAAAATTCTTTCCGAGTTGATTGGTACCTGGTTTCGTCATTCCGGCAGCATTATTCGGGAACACGGCAGCTGGGTGGACAAATATATCGGCGATGCGATCATGGCGGTTTGGTTTCACGGTAGCCGAGGTATCTCCGATCAAGAGATGACCGGCATTTGCAATGCGCTCAGCGATCTCCACAAAATGACGGAGGAGTTGCACGCCCAGTATTCTTTACCGTTCCCGTTGCGAATAGGGGCGGGAATTAATACGGGGTATGCGATGGTAGGCAATACGGGAAGTGGCGATCGACCCGACTATACTGCTTTGGGCGATACGGTCAATGCTGCTTTTCGCCTGGAATCTTCCACCAAGGAACTACGCCTGGATGTTGCCTTGGGGGAAACTACTTATAAATATCTGTTGCCATTGGGGATCGACCAATCTGGTTTCAAGCAATATACTGTCCATCTGAAGGGCTACGATAAGCCGACGCTAACTTATGCAGGCACGTTTGCCAACTTGGATACTTTGTTGCAAACCCAGCCCCAAAATCAATGATACTGTTGGTTTACAACGAAACCATTAGTGTGAAAAACTAAACTTGGCCTGCAAGGGTCTTGTTTTGGAGCGCGATCTCAACGCTCCTACTAATTGCCTGCTTGACTGGTGAGAAAACGTCAAAAGCCAGATAATTATCTTTGTTAGAAGCTGTGTGTGGATTTCCATCTGCTTTTGTAGGGAGGTTTTTATTCATGAAACGATTGCTGCGCTTGCTGATGATGTTTGTTCTGGTATTGGGTTGCTTCGGATGGCTGGGGCAATCTCATGATGCGATGGCGGCTTCTTTGACTGGTGTCGCGTTACGTTCAGGGCCGATCTTGGCGGCAGAGACGGGAGAAGTTCTGGGGAATAAGGTTGACGCTAAGCTGGGCGAAATGGGCGGAAAAATAGATTTAAACAACACCAATGTGCGGGCTTTCCGGCAATTCCCCGGATTTTATCCGAACCTAGCTGGAAAAATTGTCCAAAACGCTCCTTACGAAAAAGTTGAGGATGTGCTGGCAATTGCCGGACTGAGCGATCGGCAGAAAGAACTTCTGCAAGCTCGGCTGGACAAGTTTACTGTGACGGATATCGAAGCCGCGATGGTAGAAGGTGACGACCGGATTAACAACGGTATCTATCGTTAATTTTCAGGCCCGATCGTACAGAGGATCGTACAGAGGCTGGAAGGAAACGAGGTGTGTCGGAGATCGGGCTTTTCCGTGTCTGGGTTGTCTTAGGAGTTCCCAGGATAATTTAAAATTGCAGACTTCAGATTTGAGATGGAATTCAATCTCAAATCTGGAATTTAAAATTTGCAATGCCCCAGTCGGCATTTCCCATTCTGCAATCCCCAGCCCTCTAGCTTCTGTCGATCGATATTTTTGGCAAAATGCTAACTAATCTCACTACCCTGGTAGTGGGATTTTTGTGGGAGCCATTTTTGAATTCTTCAGATTTCAGTTCTCTAACCAATTTAGATTTGCCCAGCCATTTCGATGTTTTGGTAGTTGGGGCGGGTGCGGCTGGGTTATATGCGGCGCTTTGCTTACCAGACTATTTCCAAGTCGGGTTGATCAGTAAAGATAACTTGCCTCTGTCTGCGAGCGACTGGGCGCAGGGCGGGATTGCAGCTGCGATCGATCCCAGTGATTCGCCAGATTTGCACATCGAAGATACAATGCAGGCCGGTGCGGGTCTTTGCGATTTACCTGCCGTGAAGTTTTTGGTAGAACGGGCACCTGAATGTATCCAGTCGCTGGTAAATATGGGTGTGGCGTTCGATCGGCATGGGGAGCGGCTGGCCATGACTCTGGAAGCGGCCCATTCTCGCCCCCGCGTACTGCACGCCGCCGATACCACCGGTAGGGCAGTTGTCAGTACTTTGACAGAAAAAGCATTGGCTCGTCCGAATATTCGAGTGATATCGTCAGCTTTTGCGTTAAATTTGTGGATTAATCCGACAAGCGGGCACTGTCAGGGGCTTTGCTTGCTGTACCGCAATCGGGCGATCTGGGTGCGAGCTGGGGCGGTGGTACTGGCGACGGGGGGCGGGGGTCAGGTATTCGCTCACACTACTAACCCAGCTGTGAGTACTGGCGATGGGGTCGCGATCGCCTACCGTGCTGGTGCGATTTTGCGCGACTTAGAATTTTTTCAATTTCACCCGACAGCTTTAACTAAGACTGGAGCTCCGCACTTTTTAATCAGCGAAGCGGTGCGAGGAGAAGGTGCCCATTTAGTGGATTCTCAGGGAAACCGCTTTGCTTTCAATTACCATCCCAGCGGCGAACTTGCGCCCAGAGATGTGGTCAGCCGCGCTATTTTCAGTCATTTGCAGCAAACTGGCGAAGACCGCGTTTGGTTAGATTTGCGACCAATCCCGTCTGAGAAAATCCGCCGTCGATTTCCGAATATCATTGAGGTTTGTCAGCGCTGGGGAGTCGATTTGTTTAGCGAAGCGATTCCCGTCACCCCAGCCGCCCATTACTGGATGGGCGGTATTGCTACCGATTTGATGAATCGTACCTCGATTGCTGGGTTGTATGCCGTAGGCGAAACGGCTAGTACAGGTGTCCACGGTGCCAATCGTCTGGCGAGCAATTCGCTGCTGGAGTGTATTGTGTTTGGTGCCCAAATGGCCAATCTGGAGATTGGGGACTGGGAACAAGATCGGCAACTAAAATCTGGGGAAAATTTTTGGCAATCTCCGATCGTCAACGTTTCCGAAAACCTTAGCTCGTGGGTAAGCTTAAATATATTGCCGTCCCACAGGTCGGATATAGAAAAGGTAGAGTGGCTGCGGCAAGAGTTAGCTCTCCTGATGTGGCAAAGTGCGGGAATTTGTCGTCAGCAGGATATTTTGGAGGGAGCGATCGCGCAAGTGGAACTGTGGCGGCAGGAATTCGCTGCCTTGGAACTAAGTAACTATCTGTTAAATATACAACCCGGTCAGTTAGTTAAATTTACTGAACCTATCACCGACCGAAAACTGCGAACTTGGGGCGAAACTTATAACTTACTGGATGTAGGGTACTTGATCCTCAAAAGTGCTGCTTTTCGCACTGAAAGTCGAGGTGGTCATTATCGAATCGATGTTCCGCAACCGGACAAGCGCTGGCAAGTTCACACGGTTGTGCAAAAAGACAAATGGTGGCAATCTCCACCCGTTACAGTTAGCTAACATCTGTCGGCGAAATAACCGTTCTGGCAAGACCTTACTCAGCACTAGCGAGTTCCGGAGCCTGTGGAGCTGTCGGGAGCGTCGCATTTTCCTTGGCAGGATGGCTGGTAATTGTAAAACTCTCCTAGCTGACTTTCCGAGCTGGATAAGAAATCAGTTATCCGATCGGAGGAGGCTGTAGCTAGGCTGATTTCCGAGGTAATCAATAAGCCTCCGACTAATAAAGTTGCCACACCTGCGAACCTGAAAAAAGTCTTCATAGCCGATCTCTAATGCCATCGATTAACAGTATATTCACTGAATATTCAGTGGATTATGTTTAGTAAGTATTTTTACTGAAACTTTATACAATCCTTGAATATCCTTCACAAATCTAGGGCGATTGACTAACCAGGATACAAGTAGTGCGATCGCAAATCCGGGTTGATTACCCCCTTGATTGCGATCGGCTGTACAGAGGTTTCATTTGGGTGGGCAGAATTTCAAGAAAACTCGTATTTGTTTTTACCCTGTTGTTTGGCACGGTACATAGCCGCATCGGCATTTTTAATCAAGGCGTTCATTTCGTCACCGTTGAGAGGGAAGAGGCTGATGCCAATACTTATGGTGACATTAATTGTCTGCCCGTTCAGGACAAAAGGCTGGGTAATGGCGTCGATAATTTTATCGGCAACTCTTGTCACATCTGACACACTCTTAATTATTGGCAAAATTACGGTAAATTCATCGCCACCCAGCCGGGAGACGGTATCGCTACTGCGTAGACAGTTAGTGAGTCGATCGGCAACACCTTGTAGCAGCAAGTCACCCATATCGTGCCCTTGAGTGTCGTTGATTTGCTTGAAGCCATCCAGATCGAGAAACAGCAGCGCCAGCAGTCGCTCGTTTTGTGCAGCCCACTCTAATGATTGGCTGAGCTGTTCGTAAAAAAGTTTTCGATTCGGTAAACCGGTAAGACTGTCATGATAAGCTAAATGACGCAACCGATCTTGTGAAAGTTTAAGTTCGGTGTTGTAACGAACCAACTCTGCTGCGGTGCGTTTGAGGTCTTCCTCCAATCGCTTGCGTTCGGTAATATCTCTAATTACTCCAACCAAAAATACGTTGCCAGCTGCATCTGTGTGAAGAGATCTTTTTGTGGCGATAAGATGAGTAGTGCCCCAGGCATCTGTGAATCTCTCTTCATTTTCGGTAGGCTTGGCGCTCTGAAAAACTAATTCATCTTGCTGCCAAAAAATGTCGGCTTCGTGGCTGGGAAAAAAATCATAATCTGTCTTTTCAATTAATGTGTTGAAGGGATACCCCAGGAATTGACAGTAAGCTTGATTCAAAACAATCCATCGGTGTTGTTTGTCTTTGACGAAGACGGGATCGGGAATGGCGTTAATTACGTTTTGTAAAAATTCTTTAGAGCGCTTCAATTCTTCTTTCAATTGGGCAATATAAGCTGTGATTACTGTAGCGGAACCGACAAGGGCTAGCAGGGGAGGAATGACTGGTATCCACCAATAAGCCAAGAAAGCCAAGTAGGCACAGGCGATGAGGCTGGTTCCTGCCAGGAAGAGAATTAAGATAGAGCTAGCTACTGAACGCGATCGCCAGATTAAAATTGCTCCTAGCCAAGACCAAACCAAAATCCAAAGCCATTCGATCGAATCTGACCAAACGGCGATCGTTCCTTGTCCGGACTGGGCGGCAGTGAGAATTTGGCCCAGAAAATTCGCTTGCAGTTCGACACCGGGAATAGGCTGGGCGGATTTAACGAGATCGCTGGTGTAAGGAGTATAGAAAAAATCCTTGAGGCTGCTAGCAGTGGAACCGATCAGGACGATGCGATCGCGCACCCAATCCTGGGGTATCTTGTTTTCTAACACATCTCTCATCGAAATTTTGCGAAAGCCGATCGATGGTTTGCGAAAGTTACCCAAAATTTGGTAGCCTTTGTCATCTGTTCTCACGTAGCCACCGTCTTTAGACTCAAAGGGCTTAAACACAGTCTTACCCAGTTGCAGATAGTTCGTGCCCTTTGCTGCTTGAGGCTCAATGCCTTCCGCCTTCAGATAAATCAGTGCCAGATGGAGGGAAAAACTGGTGTGCAGTTTGTTATCTACCCAGGAATACAACAGGCTGCGACGCACCTTGCCATCCGCATCAATAACTACGTTGTTGAAACCGACTTGTTTTCGCTGGCTAAGGGCGGGCGGGGCTAGTACTCCATCGCTAGTTTTATCTTTGAGTTTCTCAATACCAACTATGTTGGGTATGTTTGCGAACGCCTTCTGTAATTCTGCATAACCGGGTTCTTGGGGTAAATCTCGATAGATGTCCAAACCGATGGCGCGGGGCTTTTTGGAGTGCAATTTTTGCAGAAGCTGGGCCATAACCCGATCGGGAATAGGCCAACCGTATTTCTGTAAATTTTCCTCTTCAATACCCACAATGAGAATGCGATCGTCTACTGGTGGTGAAGGACGCAGGCGAAAAAACCAATCTAAAGCGGCCCATTCCCAAGACTGCAATAACCCTGTGCAACGCAACAAAATAATACAGGCAGCTACAGTAGAGGAGGTGATTAATACCCTACGCTCCAACCATAAGCGTTGCTTGAGTCCTGTCCATACCTCTATGGAGCTTTTGCTAAGCTGCTTAATCATCCCAGTCGCCCAGTTGCTGGTATCTTTGCCATGCCTGACTTTATTAATAACCAATGGTTGTCAAAACGTGGGAGTGCGTAATTGGATGACGAGAGTGAATCTTTCTGGAAGCGGGCCATTTTCTAGCCCACCAACTAGGCCAATCATCCTCTTTCTTAGGCCACTCTTACGTATCGCTCTTCTTTATCGTCGATAATGAGTATTTGTATACTTTTTTTTCCATATTCAGTAATTTCCTCACTTTCTTCACCATAAGATCTATCCAATTGGGAGTATGGAGTGGCGTTGAAGCCTTACCCATCTAAGTATAATCTCTATCTTCATATTAACTTTACAGCAAAATACGTAACTTTATCAAATCTTTAAACTGATCCAGGAAAAGGTTTGCTATTCTCACTAAGTAAGGCTAGTAAATTCACGTAAGCAGTTGCTGTAGGGGCGTTCTATCTACTAGATATAAGAGTTCCTACTATCTGTGTTACTACTGGGATAGGGCTATGTTAATGGCTTTAGTAAGGCAAGAAACTAGGCTCGCCCTTCATTGTTGGTAACTACCTTAAACAGAAACAACTGTAAGGAAAACCTATCGCGTTCGCAGTATTTGTTGCTGAGGTTGCATCAATGAAGAAAGTAAATATTCTAAATCTACCGATTGACAATGTTTCCCAAGTGGAACTGTTAGATCAACTCCAACTTGGCGGTATTGTGTTCACACCCAATGTAGATCACTTGATTAAATTGCAAAACGATGGAGAGTTTTATAAAGCCTATAACAGCGCAACTTATAAAGTTTGCGACAGCCAAATAGTGATGTACGCTTCCAAGTTTCTAGGTACGCCACTAAAAGAAAAAATTTCCGGTTCGGATTTGTTTCCGGCTTTTTACAATCACTATAAAGATGATGAGCGAGTGAAGATTTTCTTGTTAGGGGCAGCTGAAGGTGTCGCCAAGAAAGCTCAAGAGCGAATCAATAAAACAGTCGGAAGAAAAATAATCGTAGACTCATATTCTCCATCTTTCGGATTTGATAAAAACGAAGAAGAGTGCTGCAAAATAGTGGATATTATTAACAAGTCAGGAGCCACTGTTTTGGCAATAGGAGTTGGGGCACCCAAACAAGAAAAGTGGATTGCAAAGTACAAAGACAAACTGCCAAACATAAAAACATTTTTGGCGATCGGTGCGACGCTTGATTTTGAAGCAGGGAACAAACCAAGATCGCCTCAGTGGATGAGTAATATGGGGTTGGAGTGGTTATATAGGCTTTTATCCGAACCTCAAAGGCTGTGGAAAAGATATTTAGTAGATGACCTTCCTTTTATATGGTTGGTTATTAAGCAGAAACTAAATTCTTACAAAATACCCTTAACAAGGGAAAAAAATATTTACGATTTTGACACGAATTGAATCCAAGGTAAATAAGCTTAGAGGCGTTTTTGGCTATAGAAAGGGATGAGCAATAAGTTTATTTATTGGTTATTTTGGGAATTTACTTAGTAAATTCTTATTGCTTCGCTCATCCATATGGAAACCAATTTCTGTATGGTAATCGTTTGAATTTTAATTTAAACAATCGATAAGCTTGGAGTTACATATGATACCCAAGCTTTTTTATTCTGTTATATAATTTATCTCCTTCTAGGAGAGTTTTTTTATAAAATCATAATTTGTTGGGATTAATCAATAAAGCGCGATCGCTATTCACTTCGAGTAGTAATAAATTCCCCTGCCACCAGTGCCAATAAAAACCAATCCGAACTGTTGTTTGCTGGCTGCCATCACTTGGGGATTGTTACCGATCGGCTGGTGGCGATCGCCTATATTCGTCCAAGTCTTTCCGCGATCCAGAGAAAGAAAAATACCCTCACCCATTCCGGCAATTTTCCCATATAAATAAAGTGCTGGAATTGTGCTTCCCTGTTGCGGCTTTCCAAACGCAAACAGATAAGCTTTTTCCACTCCAGAAATCTGAGAAAAACTTTTGCCAGCATCTGTCGATCGATAAAGTCCTTTCTCATCCAAACTAACCCAAACTTCACCTTTCACCCCCGGCATTGTTCTTAAAGAATGCCACCTATTTTCCCCAACCAGCGGTTTGTATACCACGCTAAAAGATGCGCCTTTGTCGGTGCTGCGATATACACTGTCATTCCAGTAGTAATAAAAAGTATTGCCATCCACCGTATCCGCCGCCAGCGACTGCGACCAATTCCAAGGCCCACGGGGGCCATTTGGTAATCCAGAAACAGGTTGCCAGGTAGCGCCGCCATCGGTTGTGCGGATAGCTTGACCGCCGCTGATGGTCACAACAAAAACATTCGGATCGGTCGCGGACATGGCTACCCGCATCGGCATTTTATTAGTTGGAAATGACGCCAACTTCTGCCAGGTTAAACCTCCATCTGTAGAGGTAGCTCCTGAATAAGAATTATTCCAACGATTGCCACCGACGCGCACTAATTTTAACGGATCTTTTTCGTTGTAAGCAATGCTGTAAGTATCCTGAAAATCGGGGCCGTTACCGCCAAATGTTTTGTCCGGGTAACTATCCAATCCATTGTTATGGTAGAAACCGTCTACATCGGCCAAACCGCTGAGCAACAACGCTCCTTTTGGCGGTGAAACTAAAGCAAAGGTGACAATTTCTTCGTGTCCTTTTTGATAGTTAGTCCAAACGACTGGGTTTGTTTTGAGATCGTCGGTGCGCCAGATACCGTACCAATCTGTCAGCCAAACTCTGCCTGTAACTTTGGGGTCAAATTCGATCGCAGATATCCACGCCTGCGATCGCATAATCTTCGTCCACCAAGGAACAGTGCTGTCGATCGTGCGTTTTACAAGTATCCACGTACTTCCAGCATCTACACTTCGGTATATTTTCGTAGATGGCGACTCTCCCAAAGCGACTACTATCTCATCAGGATTGGCTGGGTTAACGCTCAACCCATTAAACATGGCTTGCGAGTTCTCCGGGGTAATATTGCTCCAAACCCCGTTCGCATACTTAGTCACCCCTGGCCCCTTGCCACTGGTAACGTATAGCGTACCGTTGCGGCCCGTCGCCATACGCCTGGGCCACTGCGGACTTCCCTCTATTTTGCTCCAGGTCACCCCCGTATCAGTGGATTTGTATATCCCGTCTCCGTAAGCAACAGCGTAAACTAAACCCGGCATCTGTTTGTCGAACAAAATAGCTGTAATGCCAATATCTTTTTTGGGCGTTCCGGGAAAAGAAGTAACTTTACTCCAAGTTCTGCCAGCATTTGATGATTTCCACAATCCATTCTGTCGAGAACCAAATAAAATAACGTTGGTATTAAATAAATTGACAGCTAATCTTTCACCTACCCATCGTTTATCTTGGTTGCCACCCATTGGCAAATCTATATTTAATTTAGTCCAAGTTTGACCTTTATCTGTAGATTTAAAAATCGTCCCAGGCTTATCCCAAACATAGGTGCCTGCTGCTATATAAACAATATGAGGATTTTTTGGATCGAAAGCTAATGCTTCTCCTCCGTAATAATGACGTTGGGAAAGTGGAAAGCGATCGGTTAGCGGCATCCAGCTTTGACTTTGTGAATTCCAACGATAGAAACCGCCGACATCGGTTTTGATGTAAACAAGGTCTTTTTCTAAAGGATGCAGGTAGATACCGGTAACATAACCACCTCCCCCCAGCGCTACGTTATTCCATCTTTGAGATGTTGTTGTTTGCTGAGTACCGGAAACAGCTACCTCTGCCTGATTAAAGGTAGAATTAACGATGCTGGAACTTTTAATTGGCTGACATCCGATGACGGCAGTTAGGGAAACGATCGCAATCGTAACTGTACGCTTTATCCATCTCATAGCAACTGACCGGACTGTTCTTGGAGAATCTGGCGTCTTTGATTGCTTCCTCTCCTCTTAGCGGCGAAACTATTGATTTGAGAGTAAACAGATGAAGGTAAAAGCCAGAGCAAATAAGCAGCTACCCAGGTTAAAATAGTGCGACGCGGTTCTTCCAGCAAGATGCGCCAGTAGGTAGACAAAGAGCGATTAATTAATTGTACGGCTGCTTCACCAGCCTGCATCCGCACTGCACTTCTTGCTAAATAACGCAGTTGGTATGCTCTCGCCATACTTTCCCAAGGTTCGACTTTTTCTGCTGCATAAGAGCGAGTCTTTTCAAACACCTTTTCCCAAGACTCGAATTGTTTGATAAAGTTGGCAGAAAGACTGGCGGTATTCACCCGATAAAGAGTCATAACATCGGGAATACCTGCAATTTTCCAAGGTGTTTGAATCACGATCCGTAGCCAAAACTCTATATCTTCTGATTGACGAAAGCGATCGTCAAAATAAAAATTTTCCACAGTACCATAAAGATTATCTTGAAAGCGAATTGCTTCCAAAACCTCGCGTCGAATTACCGCCGCCGAACCATTCCCAATGGGGCTACCGCGCAGCAAACAAGGCACGTCGATATCCTTAAGCTGGGGCATTGTATAAGTGCCTAACTCGTTTCCCGCTTCATCGATAAAAGCAGAACGATTGAAGCTAATACCTACATCTGGTGAAGTTTCCAGATGAACGATATTTTTTTCTAGCATTTCTGGTAACCACAGGTCATCCCCATCTAGAAATGCCAAATATGCCCCTTGAGCGTGGCGAATACCTGTGTTTCTCGCCCCAGCCAAGCCGCGATTTTTTTGGCTAATAATTTTAATTCTGGGATCGGTGAATTGCTGACAAATTTCGACGCTGCGATCGGGCGAACCATCATCAACAATCAACAACTCAAAATTTTCGTAAGTTTGATTGAGAACCGACTGTACGGCAACAGCGATATATTTTTCTACATTGTAAATCGGGATAATGACAGAAACTTTTTTCATTGCAGTTACAGTTTAATTATCTTGCTTTTCAGGTAACGCTCAAATTTTGAGTAAATTTATCTGGGCTGTTCTTGCAGAATGCGACGTTTTTGTGCAGCGCCTGTAATTTTTAAAGCAATCTCCTCAATTTGTCGGTAAAAAGATTGAGGTAAAAGCAAAAGTGAATAAGCTGCACCCAAAGTCAACAATGTACGACGCGGTTCTTCTATAAAAATGCGCCAGTGGGTAGCTAAGGCGCGGTGAGCTAATTCTACAGCAGCTTTGCCGTTTCGCAAACTTACCGATCGGCGAGCTAAAAACCGCAACTCATAAGCTCTAGCTCGATTTGCACACCTTTCTACCTGTTCGGGAGCGTAGGCGCGAGTTTTTTCAATTACTTTTTCCAAATCTTCCAATTGTTTGGATATATTGGTTGAAGCTCCCTTTAAATTTACCCTGTATAGTGTAAGAGCTTCGGGAATTCCTTCTACTTGCCAGTTTGTTTTAAGAACAATACGAAGCCAGCATTCTACATCTTCAAAATGGTGCAATCGCGGATCGAAATAACAAGGTTCTGCTCGATCGGAAAAGCTATCTTGAAACTTAATAGCTTCAAAAACTTCTCGGCGAATTACTGGTGCTGAACCATTGCCGATCGGATTGCGGCAAAATATCAAATCGGGAGTAATTTCGTTGAGCTTTGGCATTTGATAGAGATTTAACGGCTTACCCGTTTCATCGATAAAAGCCGATCGACTAAAACTGACTCCTACACTGGGAGAGTTTTCCAAATGAAGAATGTGCTTTTCTAGTTTTTCTGGCAACCAAAGGTCATCGCCATCCAGAAATGCCAGGTATTCGCCTTGAGCGTAACGAATCCCGGTATTTCTCGCCGCAGATACTCCTTGATTCTCCTGACGAATGATTTTAATGCGCGGGTCTGTGAATTGCTGACAAATTTCTATGCTGCGATCGGGAGAACCGTCATCAACGATCAGTAACTCAAAATTTTTATAAGTTTGTGCCAAGACAGATTGCACTGTCGCGGCGATGTACTTCTCGACTTTGTAAACTGGAATAACTACAGAAACTGTTTTCATTTTTTCACCCTAACTTTTTCAAATTTTACACTTCAGTTAATTTATTTTACGGGTGTGCTTTTCTTAGCACCAAAAACGTATCTGTTTGCCCAAATCACGAAGAAAGGCATGAATATTGCATGGGTTACCAAAACGCTGATAGCAACTCCCAAAGCTTGCCATTTAACTCCTATTAGCAAGCCAATTGCAAAAATCATCGTGAATAGAAGATTGCCTTGCAAGCTTAAGTTAGGTTTATCGATCGCTGCGAAAAGATTAGTAGCAGCTAGGAAAAAAGGACGAGGTATTGCTGATAAGCAAATTACGATCAAAATAGGAATTGCCACTACCCATTTTTGGCCAAAGATTATAGGTACGTATATGGGAGCCAAGCTAGATTGCAACAATACTAAGGGAAACATGATGGAGGCGATCGTTTTGAGACCGCTAAAATACCTTCTCTCAAACTCTACCCAATTAGACCTTACGGCACAAATGTGGGGATACAATGCTGTGGTAATAGATTGGATGACACTTAAACTAATTCCTAAACCTGCATTAAAGGCAAAGAAATATATTCCCAGTTCTTTCACTCCTAAAAATCGACCGATGATTAAATAATCTAAATTATTTCTTAAAGTCGCTAACATCCCAATGCCAATAAAGTTGACGCCAAACTTAAAAATTTCCCACCATCTTTCTGTGGTAAAACCTTTAGTACGACGCCAAGGATGATTGTATATACATACGAGCGCATCTATAGGAGCGGCGATAATCCTGGGTAGTACGATCGCCCACATCCCCAAGCCCATAATTGCAAATATTGCCGTTAAAATATTGCCGATCGCTAATTGAATTGTCCCGCTTATTGCTGTGATTTTTAGCCGATTTTCCCTTTGGATAAGAGCTGCTTGTATTCTGCCTATGGGAGTAATTAAATAAACAATTGCCATCGAACAAATTGGCATAATTAGTTGATTGTCATGATAAAACCAAGCAACAGGAAAAGCGACAATGCACTGAATAAAAAATACACCAAAACAAACAAGCCAATTTAACCAGTATGCACCGTTGCATATAGATTCCAATTTCTCTCGATCGGCTTGGATAACTTTACCGGCAATCCCAATTCTAGTTAAGACTTGCGTAAACTCATAAACTGTCAAAACCAAAGCTGCTAACCCATAATCATAAGGAGATAAACAGCGAGCCAAAATGATAGTTGTTGCTAGCCGAAAAACGCGATTAATTAATTCTGCACCGCCCAACCAACCAAGATTGCGAATAAAATCGCTATTCAGCTTAGTTTTGAGCTTACCGAGCGGTTTAGTCAATCTTGCGGTCAAAGTCATAGTTGCACCTAGAATCCTATTTTGCCAGGAAAAAAACTATACTAGATCTTGATTGCCTAGTTTAAAACGTTTGGTCGCCGAGTCAGGCAATAATTTCCCAAGAAATTGGGTAAAGTTAACAGAAAAATTATAGGGAAGCAGTCGCATTAATCCGAGCTTTACCACTAAACGCAGAGTCTGGCGGTCTAGCAAAATCTTTGGATAGGATCGCATCGCCTTTTGCAATTTCTGACTGGCCAGTTTTACTCCTCGATCATCCTGAACGTGAGCTATACATAGCTGTGCCAGGAAGCGATAAGTAGTTGCCAAACTACGCTTTTTAAGATATTGCATATCTGGTGGTGCAGCCTGAAATGCTCTTGCCGTCACCGTCAGTATGTATTTTTCCATGACATCAACTTTAGATGTCATCGACTGGGAAGACCGACGGTAAAGAATTTGGTATTTAGGAACCAAAACAAAAGGACACAGAGCTGCTAAACGTATGTAATAATCCCAATCTTCAGCAGATTTAAGAGTTGGGTCGAACTTTCCTGCTTTCTCAATAAATTGCCTGCGAGCGAGGATATTAGAACCGCTGGAAATAAAATTTTTAATTAGCAGTTCGGGATAAACATTTCCTTCGTAGTAAAGCGGTGACCACGCATATAAAAATTCGCTTTTTTCGTTTATAAAAGCAGTCCAACTGTAAACTACTCCTGCTTCGGGATGATGTTGTAAAGCGGCTAGCTGTAACTCCAACTTATCCGGTGTCCACAAGTCATCTGCATCGATGAAAGTGATGTATTCTCCAGTAGCGCGATCGATCCCGCGATTGCGAGCAACTGGCAATCCACCATTTTCATAAGAAAAAACTTTCAGCCGCGAATCTTCTATTTTACTCAACAGTTCTAGAGTTGAGTCAGTCGAACCGTCATTGATGACGATCGCTTCAAAATCTGAGAAAGTTTGTTGCTGTAATGACTGAATAGTTTCTAAGATGGTTTTCTCAGCATTGTAAGCGGGAATAATCACAGATACAACTGGCATATATACATCCTCCTTCGCGAGCGAAACTTTTTTGAATTATGACAATATATTGAAACTAACTTTTTCTTTGAACGCTATCCCCATAATTACCAAAGCAGGCCAATAAACATAGATCAGAGACTCTATATTTTCAGCAAAAGAGTAGAAAAATAAAACTAAAACCACACCTAACGCTATCTTAGCGAGGTCGCTTTTCTGAGCCTTGATAAAAAACTCGATAAAAGTCCATATTAGAGGAATTGCAAAAGCGATCAGACCTACGATCCCATTAGTGAATAAAAGCCCAAACCAAGCATGGTGGGAGCCGATCGGTTTGCCAGCCGCAACAGGCGGGCCTTTTGGTTCGGCAACTCCATGTCCCCAAATCGGTGCTTCAGTTTTCCAACGATACATAGCTAAATTACCCAAAATTTCTCTAACTCTTGAAGACCCCGCCCTTTGACCGTCAAACTGTGCTTTAAAATCTTTAGCCCAATTAATTATTTGCAGACCGAAAAGACCAGCTAAGAAGCTGATTATTCCTGTTCCCAGTTGTACGATCGGACGACTAAAATAGCATAAAACAAAATTTACTACTGGCAGAATGAGAAAACATAGTATACCCAAGCGGGAAGCCGAACCCCAAACCATAGCAGCAGCGCCAATAATACCAATCCATCGCCACTTTTTGCTAGCTTCTTTATAAGTAAGAAAGAAATATAGATCGCCTACCAGCCCCAGAGCAGGAGCCCAAGGAGTAAATAGATATAATCGGGCTTGGTGAGTTTCACCATCAACGCCATACAGGTATACATTGTAATATTCAGCACCAACTCCTCCTAATTTAAAAAGAGGAGAAACGTATAATAAAGATTTTAAATGTATGAGACTTGCTACATAACAAATGGGAATAATAATTAAACTTTGCAGGCAAACGATACAGATGGCTCTATAAATTAATTGCGGTCTGATCTTGAGGCATCCTATTAAAGGGAACAAGGCAAAGAGAGCCCAAGTTCTGATAAAAAAATTGATACTTGATTTAATAGTTTTAAAAAGGCTCATATCGAAGTCCAAATGAGCCGCAACTAAAGCCACCTCCATAAATAGCATACAAATAATCCATACCCAAATACCAATAGGTATGGTAATTCTTTCTTCAGGTGGAGTGTCTTCGGTTTGATTCCAGAGTTTTTTGCACAGGTAAAAGGCTAAGAACCAAGCCAGTCCCGGTGCTAATAAATGCTGCGCTCCCATCAAGTACAGGATATAGATTCCTGTGATGGAATACCAAACTATTTTTTCTTCAAAATTTTGCGGATAAATTCCCGAAGTTTTTCGTCGTTGGGTTGAACTTTTATCTGATTTTATCAAGCCTGCAAAAACAGAATTTGTCATAAGTTAAACTTTCACAATGGCAGTGATACGCAACGACAAATATTGCATGGTTTTTAGTTGCTGAATTAACGAATGAAAAAACAAAACAACACCTTTTATGTATTATAAATTTTTGTGCAATCTCTGCATCAGCCTTGCGGATGATTAGGCGATGCTGTTGTGCGATCGCCTGCTAGCTATTCAGCACTATATAATCGCTTCAACCACCTGTATCAAACTAATTTTTCCAGATAGTTTCTTTGCGATTCTATGTCGATGTTTTGAAATTCATTATCTTCAGAATTTCCCGTTTTGTTAGGACTAACATCGCGCTTACCAACCACCTTAGCAGGCACACCAACTGCAATAGAATAAGGAGGTATATCTTTAGTAACTACTGCTCCCGCACCAATTACGCTACCTCGACCGATCGTAACTCCATCTAACACTTTCACACCACTACCTAACCAGCAATCGTCCTCAATTACAATGCCCTTGTAAGTGTGTCCTTGCTGTACGATCGGCACTGTCGGATCGGTAAAAACGTGATTGTTGGCAAAAATCCCTACATGAGGTGCGATCAAACAATACTTGCCAATTTTAATATCCCGACCCGTCATACAAGTATAAGGGCCGATCGAAGTGTAATCGCCAATCTCAATATAGCCACTGCCGCCCGAATGCAGTTTGAGATCGGCTGCACGATTCAGGCGTACCCAATCGCCAATCCGAATTTTACTATCTCGGCCAACATTTCTGAGTCGAACATAGCGATCGATCTTCACTCCCTCCCCAATTTCAGTACGATCGGCATTGACAAATTCCACACCAGGTTCAATTTGTACAGATTTACCCAAACCTGCGAAAATATTACGGTATAGTACTCTTCGCAAAACTCTACCCGGCTTCAGCGGAATCCATCCTACCAAAGTAGTTATTAAAGCTTCTTTCAAGTAAAGTAACCGTAAATTAGTCACCGAATTTTTCCTGCCCATGATATTGCACCTTTGACTGATATCGACGCTCAAAAACCACCTTAAATATCCCTGCTATAGCGGCTGTAACTGCAAACTTGCACCCACATTATAAGCCGCCAATTCAGACCGCTCTGCCAAAATACTTTGATAAAGCGTTAAAGAATCTACTGCTTCCATACTAATAGTTCGCACAGGTTGAATCCCTTGACGAAGTTTATACAGCAAATCGGGATTTAAAGCTAACTGAGCAAAAGCATCAGCCCACGCTTTGACATCGCTGGCTGGCACTAACAATCCATCAACGCCATGCTTCACTTTTTCCGCAATTCCCCCCAGTTTGGAACCCACTACAGGAACGCGATAAGCATGACCTTCCAATACCACCACAGGCCCTGTTTCCAACCATTGCGACGGGACAGTTAGCACATCAAAACCTGACAGCGCCGCACCTAATTCTTCCCTTTTTAATTGTTTGGCTACCCGAATGCGCGGATCGTCACCAATGCGAGATAAAACTTGTTTTCGATACTCATCATTGCTGGCAACGCCGTGAATAATTAATTCGATCGGCACATCAGATGGCAGGGATTTGACTGCTTCTACGATGATATGAATTCCCTTAGTCCGATCCCAGCGACCTAAGAAACCAACTTTTAAAGGTTCTCCAGGTTTTTTAGGCTGTAAAACTGTTTGTTTGTAAGCATCGGCAAAAGATTCCGCAATGCCGTGTCTCAACAAGAAAAGCTTTTCTCTAGGTATGCCATTAATCGTCAAAGCTTCGCCAACCCATTCTGACATTACCACAATGCGATCGGCATATTTCGCCATCTCTTGCAAACCCTGCAAACGCGCCGCCGCAAAACCAGGAATCGCAATCGGCTTAAGCAAAGCATTAGCAGTTTTTTCGATCGACCCCGGCGCTTTCTCCAAACGGCGCATCACCCCTGCTGCTGCTTGACTTACACCCACAGGTAAATAGCTCAAACTTTTCACAACTGAAGCTGGCAGATTTTGGGAAACACCGCAACAATAACCGCACCGCACCGGATCGATTTTGCCGTCGCACGCTTCTTCCCCATTCAGCATTAATGTTTGGCGTTGGCAAATTGGCTGAGGCAATCTTACCGATACCGCAGTTCCCATCCCTAATTCTTTAGCCAAACGCAGATGAGGCAAACCGCACTTAGGAGTCCATTGGTGTTGGTGGTAAATATCTGCTTTTTGTTCCTTCAACCAACGAGCGAAATGCTCAAAACCGCCGTGAAAAGATGCACCGTGATTTGGTTCTGGTTTTGGCGTAGGAAATACTGGATAGCGATAAACTTCTACTCCCTTATAAGTGTAAAAGTCTTCTTTAGGTTCATCGCCAGATGCCGCCACCTTGCTCTCTACTCCCATAGCTTGCAGCACGGGCATAATTTCACTCAGGTGGATGTGAATTCCGCCACAACTTTCCGGGAAATAGCGAGCAACTGCTTGAATGGTTTTCATAAATCTAAGATTTTTGCAATTCAACTTTACTGACAATCTTTTTTAAAGAAAGGGCTTGCGATTTATATTTTGCTCAACAAGCCCCGTTGTTGTGAGTTGAGTTGACTCACATCAAGCAAAAACTTTTACCGACAGTAAAGGTTTACCATCCATATATTCTGGAATCGGTGCATCCAGCAATTCCAAAATAGTGGGAGCTAAATCTACTGCGTGTCCTTCTTTCAAAGTAGAACCAGCTGCAATTCCAGGGCCCTTCACCGTTACAAATCCTCTCGCACGATGAGCGCCAGTGCGATTAAAAGGAATAGGGCCGATGCGACCGAATTTGGGACTATCTACCACATCTACAGCCCAATCTTCCCACATGACAACTAAGTCTGCATTTGGTAATTTGGGGTTGTCATCGTAGGGATTTTCGCGAGTACGCACAACACCCTTAACAATTGGCTTGCCGTTTCTAGCATCTTTGAGTTGATGCAATTGTTCGATCAACTCATCGCAGACAGCCTTGTATTCAGAAGCAGAAACAACACCTTGAGATTCCCTTCCTTGTACGTTGAGGCGGATATAGCCATCAGAGAAACCGGGGATATAAAATGCTTTCATCTGCGGCCAGTATGGTTGATACCACTTGGAGGGATGCCAGCTAAACAACTCGGTTTGAGGAGAACCAGTCACTTTGGCTATTTTCTGGTAAAGTTTGCTCAGATATGGCTTAAAGCGACCGGGAAGTGCTGGTTCTACAAAGCGTAAGAATCGGGCTACCCGGTCTGGGTCGTTCTTGAAAGCGTGCAGCTGTTTGTACCAGCTTTCTTTGATATTTTTTGGTGTCAGCGGCGCAGGCGGCGTCATTCCCATTTCTTGCGACTTCAGCAAGGATTTGCCGGGGAAGCTAAACCGATACAGGAATTCCGGTAGCACGACCATGCTCAGTAAATCTGCGGAGTTCGTACCCTGACCGTGAGCGGAAAAGACCATGATGTGGGCATCTTCTGGAGCTTCCGCTAAGATTTCTCCCAGAGACTCGTCTACAGCTTCAAAGTATTCGAGCAGGGGATCTTTGTCCGGAGTGGCGGTGTACTTGTAAAGCGGGTGATCTTTTTGGCTGAGGTGCCAGAAGTAGTGCTGGAAGGTGTGAGTTTCGCCAATCACAGTCAAGAACAAATTCCAAGGTTCCCGACTCAGCAAGTCTTTCGTAATCGCTGTGCGACGCTGGAGTCCGAGTTCCATTTCTCGCTTTAGTTTGGCTACCGATGCTGGGTTGTACCAATCAGAGCGATCGTTATGATGGAATGTATCGGCTGGATGGTCTCCGTATTTCCCGATCAGTTCCTCAAGTAGCCCTTCCGGTTGAGAACCGCGATCGATCATGGGAGCGTGAGCGCCCCAAGCTAAAGCTTGTAAGCCATTTACTCGATCGGAAATTGTCGTCTGAGGTACATCGAATACTGCTACCCGATACTTATCTCCCAGCGCATAAAATGGGGAAATTTCTCGATAATCGTAGGCTCCATGTGCGCCCAAAGTTTTTGTTTGATAGGTTTTTGGATTAAACTCGAATTTAGACCAATAACCTGTTTTGAACGGAAGACAACCTGTTAAAAAGTTTGTCCAAGCGGATTCGCCTTTGTAATAATCCATGTTTTTCAGGCGTCCGTAAGTTCCTTGCTCTATCAGCTTGCGAAGGTTTTTCAGATGCCCCTGCGCCATCCATTCTTCCAACAAAGTAGGCTCGGCTGAATCTAATCCAATAGCAATGACGTTGTTTTTCACAATCTACTCCTACTTCAATCTATGTGTTTATAAATTTCCTGAAGTCGATAAATCAATAAATTTTAGGAACAATCTTGCCTATAAGCTTTTGATGCTCCCTTGACGATTTCCCCTCAGTACACTGTGTCTGGGGAATTGCGTAACTAAGAACCGATGTTAGTCAATACGTGGAAATACTGCAATCACTTAAGGGTGTTCTTTACCTATTCTTTAAAAAAGTCCCTAGTTTGTGATTTAATTGCTAAGTTTGCGTCAAAATTTTCATACAAATGCAGGGAGGGGGAGAGGGCTGAGGGGCTGGGAATAGGGAAAATTTTGACTTTTGACTTTTTCTAGCCCCTCTTGCCATTACTGCTATTACCGTTACTGGCAAGCTCCAAAACCTCCGGTACAGTCGTCGGTATGTAAGTAGTTTCCGAGGGTATAGAGTCAACTCGTTTGGCCGATCGCTTCTGACGTTGCCGCAGCCAAAGCAATACCATTCCGTTCGTGCAAAAAACCGAACCTAAAGCCGCACCAGCCAAAACAAATATCTTCTTCGGGCTCGCCGCCACCTGCGGTAAACTGGGCTCGGAGAAAACTTGAATTTGAGGATAAGCCGCAGAAACAGTGGATTTACCGAGATCTAATCGGGCGAGGGTAGAAGAAAATACGGCTTCGGCAGTTCGCACATCTCGTTCCAGACTTGCCAACGCAGACTCTTTTTGGGCTAGTGTTTTGAGTCTATTTTCTAAGAGAACGATCTGTCGGTCTAATGCCTGCGCTTGTGCCTGGAAACCTTCTTGTTCTGCTTGCGCTGTCACTAAGTCTTGGGAGAGAGCCGTCTTTGCCGAGGCAGATTGCGTATTATTTAGGTTGAGTTGGTTTAGCTCTCCCAGACTAACCGATCGCCCTAAAAGAGTACTGGCCCGATTCAGCAGCGCTGCTTGTGCCGCATCGCGCTTCGCCATTTCGTCAATTACGGCTGGATGATTAGGCAAAAATTTGGCGTTCAAACTGATTAAAGCTGCATTAGACGCGCTGTAATCTTGCAGCGACTTTAAAATTACCGGGTCTGTCTGGAGAGAAAAAGCGTCTCCCGCTTGCTTTGCAGACAAATTTAAATTGGCAGCTAGCTGAACAGCACGCGCATTAGCTTGTTGCTGTTGAGCGATCGCCTCGGATCTCTGTTTGCGTAGCTGTTCGATCGTATTTGTTAACTCTTTAATTTGATCGGCAGAATTTAAAATTGAATTAGCTTTGTATTCTGAAAGCCTTTGCTGTGCTGCTTTCAGCTTATTTTCCGATAACAGGAGCGTCTTCTTTAAGAGTTCATCCTGCTGATCGACCTGTTTATTTCTTAGCTCTATAATCTTCGTTTGCAGTGCTTTCAGGAGAGCAGAGGTTTTTTGTTGAGCTTGTGCGGGATTTTCCCCAGACAGCTCGATCTTCATAATCGTGGTATTTGCTATTGTTGTTACTCGCGGTTGACCAAACTCAGACCCTGACATATTTAGCTCTTGCGATGCCGCCTTCATCACCTCTCTACTTGTGAGCAGAAATTTATAGTTTTCTCTAGGATCTTGAGAAGAGATTAGATACGGAGATTCGCTAGAAGCAGATGCTTGCCCAATACCCGGTACGTTAACATTAGTAGACGAGTTTGCGACAGGCAAACTGATTGCAAAATCACTCGTATAGCTTGGCGATTTAACTTTTAAATAAACTAATGCTAAGCCCCAAATGGCAGCATTAATAGCTATACCCACTGCTAAGTAAAACGGCCAAGTAGGTTGCACCGCTGACTTGGAAGAGGATTGAGGAATAGTGAGTAACTGTGTCATCACTAAATTGTGAGCCTCGATTTACAACTAGGCTTAGGCAGATATTTTATATGATATTTGCACTAAGCTTACATCGGTCTAAAGAATGATGATGCGATCGCAAGCAAACTTTTGATTGTGTTTTAGCGGATGCGATCGCGAACTCCTATCCAAATTACAGGCAGAGCAAGATTAAAAAAGTTCGAGCTACACTACTCCAGCCAAATTTATACTAACAATGCAGCAACCGCTCTTTGCAGCATCGGCTTGCCCTCAAAATGTTGAGGAATACTGGCACCCATCAAATCTAAAATAGTGGGAGCCAAATCTAGAGCGTGACCGATCGGCAGCTCGTCACCAGCAGCAATATCAGGCCCATGAGCTAGCAAAAATCCCCTAGCGCGATGACTGCCAGTACGATGAAAAGGCACCGGCCCAATGCGTCCGAAATCAAGGCTATCTACCACATCGGTTGTGAAGTCATCTTGCCAGATTACCACCAAGTCAGCATCAGGAAGTTTGGGGTCGCAGTCGGTCGCACTTTGGCGAGTCCGCATAATTTTTTGCACCATCGGCTGACCGCTGCGACCATCTTTGAGACGGTAAAGTACCTCGCAAATTTCATCGCAAACAGCATTATATTCAGATGGTGCTACTATTCCATTCGGTTCGCGTCCTTGTAAATTGATGCGGATATACCCTTCCGAATAGCTGGGTAGCGCGAAAGCTTTCATTTGCGACCAGAAAGGTTTGTACCAAAGCGCCGGTTGAAAATATTGCGGTTCCGACTGCTCGAGCAACTCGAAAGGCGAAACTAAATCCGGTTGTTGGCGAAGACCCAAAAACGACTCCAAGCGGTTAAATACTTTCAGAGGCAGATTCGCTCTCAAAAACATTTTCCAAGGCGAGTCGTCTTTTAAATTCCAAAGCGTTCTCAGCCAGCACTTCTTGGCACGTTTGCTCATAATTGGCGCTCCCGGATTTGTTCCCGCTTTACCTCGCGCCAGCCCAAATTTTCCTGGAAAACTGTAACGATACATCAGTTCCGGCAAAAATACCATGCTGGGCAGATCCATCACATTGGCACCCATACCGTGAGCGGCAAAAACTACCACATTAGCGTTTTCTGGTGCCTTGCTGACAATATCGCCGATCGCATTATCTATAGCTTCAAATATTTCCAGCAGAGCATCACCTTTGTACTGAGATCCCACAGATTCATAGAGAGGATGATCCGTCGTCGGACTCAAATGCCACAGATAATGTCCCGCCGAATGAGTTTCCCCAAAAATAGTCAAAAATAAATCCCAGTCCTCCCGTTGCAGTAGATCCTGACAAATCTCCGCACGCCTTTTAATACCGACTTCCATATCTTTCTTGAGACGGATGAGAGCTTCCACATCCAGCGTGTTGGCATTATCTTTGTTGAGCGTAGGATGTTCGCCGTACTTGCCAATCAGCTCGCCTAAGAGTTCCGGCGGTTGAGAATGGCTGGGAGTTAGAGGAGAGTGCGCTCCCCAAGCTAAAACCTGTATACCGTTGGCTTCCTGAGCAAGGGTAGATTGAGGCATATCGAAGACCGCTACCCGGTACTTTTCCCCCAAGGCATAGAATGGTGGGAACTCCCCAAAATCGTAGGCGTTAACTTCTTCGACATCATAGCTGCCTTCGCGAAGTTTCACCGGTGCCCAATACCCTGTTTTTTCCGGCGAACAACCGGTGAGAAAAGTTGTCCAGGGAGTTTCTGCCCTGTAGTAATCGAAGGTGTCTAAATGGGTATATGCTCCCTGTTCCCGCAAGCGACGCAGATTTTTGAGATGCCCCTGAGACATCCAGTATTCGATCGTCACTGGGTCTGCTGCGTCCAATCCAATAGCAATAACCGGGCGTTTCATAGTTCTACTGAAGAAAGATCTCGACTGGAATTGTTACTTTTGTGATGTTAGGCGTAAACATTTTGTCATCTAGGCCAGTTTGCTACTAAGTATTCTTTGGTAAGTTACGTAAGTAGTAGCCAGCTTGAGTAAGTAAATCTTCGGTAATAATAACTAACACCCAGAAAATATGGCTATCGCTTATAAGTGCCTTTACTGAATCTTTATATTGAGTGGTGTTTTTTACTGAAGTTGTTAAGTTGCGATGAAGCAACTGACTTAATTTAGGTACGTGAAATTTTGGCGGTAACTTACAGGTATAGTGTCAGATCAACTCGCTTTCCCACTATAAATAACGAAAAGCTGGATACACCTGAATACTGTTCGGTTACGTATGATACGTAATATGGGATTAACCGTAGCCTAAAAAATAACTCCTACAGCTAAGCCGTAGGAGTCTCAAAACCCAGAAAAACTTCTGCTTTTGTCTGTTTAGCGCCCCGGAAGCAAGTTTTTGAAGTTACGAGGCCCTTTATAGCCGGTTAGGTCGGCAAGTTTATTCAAATCTTGTACGCCTTCATAGAATTGACCGTTAATTTCCCAAGTTGGATAACCTTTAATACCGGCAGATTGGCACAGCTGTGGCCGAGGGTTTTTGCCTTTGGGGTCGCACTCAACATAATCTAATTCAGCAGCAGCTTCCTTACCAAACAATTCTTTTTGCTCGTGGCAGTGAGGACACCAGTAAGCTCCGTACTCTTTTGCGCCTGCTTCTTTGAGATAACGCGCTAAAGCGATTTCTGCTGGGCCAGAAGTGTTTTTAATTGGAAAACCAACTTGTCCGCCACCATCGGCGGTAACGTCCCCACTTCCAGCAGGTGCCTTGGCGCTGGCATAAACGCCTAGCGTACCAATTAGTGCTATCATCCCCACCACAATGCCGATAAAAAACAGTTGGCCTAAGTCTTCCCAAGTGTGGCCTAAGAGGATAATTACAAATAGAGCAATTGAGAATATCGTTGAGGCCAGACAGTACAGACAAAAAGCCTTGATCTCAAAAGCCATTAAATAAAAGAGATAGCCGCTAAAAAACAGCATAGCGGTTCCACCCGCAAATAGCCCCAGCCATGTCCATTTTTCTACCTGAGAGCGCAGACCTTTCTGTTCTTGCGGATTGAGCGGCAGGGGGGCTATTGCCAGAGCGCCCATCCCAGCGTAGGCTAGGAACCCAAACACAGATAGGGGAATGCCAAAAACTTTGGCATACTCGCTCCGCAGGACAGCTTCGCAGTTAATCGCACCAGATGTGGGGCACAAAGCTTCTTTAACTACTCCCCACTCAACCAAAGTTAAATAGGTTGTGTCTAAGATACCTAAAACGGCGATCGCTGCAATCAGGATACGAGACCAGCGATGAATCCAAGGGGTTGAACGTCGGCGAGTCATAAAATTATCAACTTTTGCTATCTCATCTACATCTGGCTGTTACTTTGCCAAGGATCGCAATTCCATTTTGACTCATGCTGCCCCAAGCCAGCCGATGCGAGTTATTTCTGTGAATGCAGTTTAACCGAGGTGGAAGGCTGCGGCTGAGATTTAAGCGATATACTCCTTCGCGCTGCTTCCACAAATTGGCTGACGCGAATCGGATCGATCGGCTGGTCCCGGCGTCCGTGTCGCTTCAGCGAACTGGAAACGATCGCGCCATCAGCTGCCTGCATCAGGGTAGAAATATTTTCCCAATTGGCTCCGCTACCGATAAACACCGGCGTTCCGTTTGCTGCCGCTCTTGCCAGTTCCAGATCTTCTAAACTGGGAGGGCTGCCTGTGGCCCAACCTGACAAAATTACCGCATCGGCTAAACCCCGCTCGATCGTATCTTGCACCGCTACCGTAAGATTGGGAGAACCGAGAGGCCGTGCGTGCTTTACCAATACATCTGCCAATATTTTGATATCGCTGCCTAACTCACGCCGATACCGCAGCAGTTGATGTGCCTGTCCTTCAATCAATCCTTGGTCGGTGGCCATCACCCCGGTCAGGACGTTGACCCGGATAAACTGAGCTCTCACACAAGATGCGATCGCCATACTACTGCGAGCGTCGTTACGTAAAACGTTGATTCCGATCGGCACCGTTATCAAATTCATCAGTCGATCGACGATCAGCGTCATGGCACTCACCACCGCTGGGTCTACCTGGCCGTTTGTAAACGGCGCATCGAAAAAGTTCTCTACCATAATGCCATCTACGCCTCCAGAAGCTAAGGCCGTTGCCTCTTGCTCGGCGCGATCGATCGCAGCTTTTAGGCTACCCCCCCAGCGGGCCGATGTGGGTAGCGGCAATAAATGAACGACTCCAATAATAGGATGCAGCGTTTTGAAAATCTGTTTTAAGTCCACCTGATTTACTATTCCGACTCACCGGCAAAGTCAGTCTACCCTTTTCACCACATTCGAGTACTTTCGTCAACTATTTACTCAAATTTATCTACCAAATCAAAATGGCAGAAATTCGGTGCAGGAGGGCGACTCAAGGAACCTGCGCTCTAAGTAGATTCCTTTTACCGATCTTAACAGGGTTGATGTCCTTCCCACTCCAAGCCCTCCTGGAATATATCTTTCCCTCTGGCATCACAATTGCACTGAAGGAGTGGGGGAGTGGGGGAGTGGGAGAGTGGGGGAGCGGGGGAGTGGGGGAATAAATGTTTTCGCTCTTCCCTCTTCGCTCTTCCCTCTCCCTCCTCCCCTAGCCCCTAACCCCTAACCCCTAACCCCTAACCCCGACCCCCTAGAAAAAAAAATTTTGTTGAGATATGTTGAGATTGTTAATTTTGCGTTATGATTCATATTACTGACACGGTGCGATTGCTCTAAGGCGTAAGCTCACCATTGAGGTACGCGACGCCTATACGCTTGCTTGGCTTGTTCATTGCAGTAGCGTGTTGAAGGAAGCAATCTATCGCGCCGTTGAAGGTCGCACGAACGCAAAGCAATGCAGTGACTAGAAACTGTAATGCTAGCACAGAGCGACCGATAACGACCTGACAGACCCTTCTCAATTCGCTAATGCCATTTCAAACAGTAGGCCGAAAGCCAACAATTGCCATCTCACATCTGGGTTGTGAAAAAAACCGCATAGACACGGAACATATGCTGGGACTGCTAGTGGAAGCAGGATACCAGGTAGATACCAACGAAGAATTAGCCGATTACGTCATTGTTAACACTTGCAGCTTTATCCAGGCAGCACGAGAAGAATCTGTGCGTACCCTGGTAGAACTAGCAGAAGCTAATAAGAAAATAGTTATAACTGGCTGCATGGCGCAACACTTCCAGGATAAATTACTGGATGAGCTGCCGGAAGCAGTGGCTGTAGTAGGAACCGGTGATTATCACAAAATAGTAGATGTAATTAAACAGGTAGAAGTCGGTCAGCGAGTTAAGCAGATTTCTGCACAACCGACTTACATCGCAGACGAAACGACGCCTCGCTACCGCACTACTCCAGAAGCAGTAGCTTACCTGCGCGTATCGGAAGGCTGCGATTACCGTTGTGCTTTTTGCATCATTCCCCATCTGCGGGGCAAGCAGCGATCGCGCTCGATCGAATCCATAGTTAAAGAAGCGGAAAACCTAGCCGTAGAAGGTGTAAAGGAAATTATTTTAATTTCCCAAATCACCACAAACTATGGTATAGATATATACGGTGAACCGAAGCTAGCCGAACTGCTGCGGGCTCTCGGTAAAGTCGATATTCCTTGGATTAGGATGCACTATGCCTATCCTACGGGCCTGACACCCACCGTAATCCAGGCAATGCAAGAAACGCCTAACATTCTGCCATACCTGGATCTGCCATTGCAGCACTCCCATCCGGAAATACTCCGGGCAATGAACCGTCCGTGGCAAGGTCGCGTAAACGATAAAATAATTGATACAATAAAAGAGGCTTTGCCAGAGGGAACCCTACGTACCACATTTATCGTGGGTTACCCAGGAGAAACAGACGAACAATTCGAGCATTTGGTGCAGTTCGTCCAGCGCCACGAGTTTGACCATGTAGGAGTGTTTACGTTTTCTCCAGAGGAGGAAACCCCTGCATACAGTTTGCCGAATCAATTACCCCAATCTGTGATGGACGAGCGTCGCAACATTTTGATGCAAGTCCAGCAAGCTATCTCCCTGAAGAAAAATAAAGCCGAAGTAGGGAAGGTAGTCGATGTCCTAATCGAACAGGAAAACCCAGAGACAGGGGAATTAGTAGGACGTTCGGGTAGGTTTTCACCAGAAGTGGATGGATTGGTCTACGTCAAAGGTCATGCACACTTGGGCACGATTGTCCCAGTGGCTATCCAAGACGCAGATGTCTATGACCTCTACGGTCAAACAGTTAGCTAATGGGGAATGGGAAATGGAAAATGCGAATACCATCGCCTTTTCACCAATTACCTCTTCGCCAATTAGCAATTAGCAAATATCAACGTACAAGTAACACAGACTCACTCAATGACTTTAACTTTCAAAAACTTAGGTCTTTCAGAAACACGGGTTGAACATCTAGAAAAATTAGGAATTACAACTCCGACTACAATCCAATCGCAAGCAATTCCCCAATTGCTTGCAGGTAGGGATGTAGTAGGTCAATCGCAGACTGGAACAGGTAAAACGGCAGCATTTTCTCTGCCAATTTTGGAAAGAATCGATATCGAGCGGAATGCAGTACAAGCTCTGATTCTGACCCCGACTCGCGAGTTAGCAATGCAAGTTTCGGAAGCAATTCGCGACTTCAAAGTAGATCGCAAATTGTGGATTCTGCCAGTATACGGCGGTCAATCGATCGATCGACAAATTCGCCGCTTGCAACAAGGCGTTCACATCGTTGTCGGAACGCCGGGACGGGTGCTGGATTTGTTGGAAAGAGGCGACCTCAAACTCGGTCAAGTTAGCTGGTTGGTATTAGATGAAGCCGATGAAATGCTGAGCATGGGCTTTATCGACGATGTAGAAAAAATCCTCAAACAAGTACCATCAGAACGGCAGACGGCATTTTTCTCCGCGACAATGCCACCAGCAATTCGGGAATTGGTAGCTAAGTTCTTGCGATCGCCCGTTACAGTTACTGTAGAACAACCAAAAGCCGCACCCAAGCAAATCAATCAAGTCGCTTACATGGTGCCTCGCGGTTGGACGAAAGCTCGTGCCTTACAGCCGATTTTGGAACTGGAAGACCCGGAAACAGCTCTGATATTCGTGCGGACTCGCCGTGCAGCCGCCGAACTGACCAACCAATTGCAAGCAGCCGGTCACAGCGTAGATGAATATCACGGCGACTTGAATCAACAAGCGCGGGAACGGTTATTGCTGCGCTTCCGCAATAAGCAAGTACGTTTGGTAGTTGCTACGGATATAGCGGCGCGGGGATTGGATGTAGACCATCTCACCCACGTGATCAACTATGACCTGCCGGATAGCGTCGAAAGCTACGTCCACCGCATCGGACGTACCGGACGCGCCGGACGGGAAGGAACCGCAATTTCTTTGATCGAACCTTTGGATCGGCGCAAACTGCGCTTAATTGAGCGTCACGTGCGTCAAAGCCTGGTAGTACGATCGATTCCTACCCGATCGCAAATTGAAGCGCGTCAGCTGGAAAAACTGCAAGCGCAAGTGCGCGAAGCTTTGACCGGAGAACGCATGGCTTCCTTCCTGCCTTTGGTCGCCCAACTCGGCGAAGAGTACGACGCCCACGCGATCGCAGCTGCCGCCCTGCAAATGGCTTACGATCAAACTCGTCCGGCTTGGATGCGTTCCGAAAATTACGCCGAGGAAGAAATGGAGTTTGGCACTCCCAAACCCAGGTTGAACAAGCGGTCTAAGACTTCGGAAGAATACAGTAGCGAAGAAGGCGTTTCCGCAAGTGCCAAACCCAGACTGATCCGCCGTTCTCGCACTGCTGAATCATCGAAAGTCGAACTAGGGAACTAAAAGGTAAGAGCTAAAAAGGCAAAAGTAAAGATAATCTTCCCTTTTGCCCTTGTTCTCTGGTTCCGCCAGAGAACAATTTTTCATTTTTTGGCTAAATTACGAATTTAGGGCTCCAGAACTTATCCTCCAAGCTTCTTTCCAACGAACCAAAGGCGAGTTTGCCTCTTTTTAATACAACCAAGGAATCAGTTTTTTGACTTGTTGGCTGTAATCTGAATAATCGGGATATTTTTCACTTAACCAAGTTTCTTCGCGATTAGCTTTGGCATCGAAAAAAGCAAAGATAATAACTGTTGCGATTAAATGAGATAAACTGAATTGAAATATTGTCCAACTGAGTGCGATCGCAATCACGCCGCTATAAACGGGATGTCGCACCAGACTGTAGACACCAGTTTGTACTAATTGCCCTTCTTCGATTGGATAAGGCAATGGTGTTAGCTGCTGTCCTAAATCTAGCAATCCCTTGACAAATAGTACTAATGCTGATATTGCCAATAAAGCAGCGATCGCCCAACTAAAATACAACGATTGAGAATAAGCAAGATTTAACCAAGTTGGGCGGTAAATTGGCAAAAGAATAAAGCCTACGATTAAAGCGGCTTGAAGTAAAACCCAGTATTCGCCTCGACTGTTATTGCGCCAACCTTCACGGGTGAATCCCCATTTAGAGAAGATGTTCATAAATTTACCTAGTTATTTGAGAAGGTGCGTTACGAAGACAGCTAACGCACCCTACGTAAATTTATGCTAACCAGGGACGACTGGCGTTTTCGAGCTGTGCAATTTCATCATCGCTCAGCCGCCAACCCAAAGCACCTGCATTCTGTCTCGCTTGTGCCGCTGTTTTAGCACCCGGAATGGGAATCACATCGCCTTGTGCAATTAACCAATTGAGCGCAACTTGGGCGGGTGTGCGATCGTACTTTTCGCCAAACTCCCGCAGTAGAGAGATCGCAGGTGCGATTTTTGCCAAACCGCTGCGACTGAAGCGAGAATCGAATTTGCGGGCGTCTGTCGGTTCTTTGTAATTTTCGGATGTGTACTTGCCAGTTAGCAAACCTTGTGCTAAAGGACTGTAAGCGAGGATGGTTACGCCTAACTGTTTGGCGGTAGCAACGATACCTTTACTTTCAACTTGTCGCGATAGCAGCGAATAACGCACCTGATTCGTGGCCAAAGGCACACCTCTCGATGCTAGGATTTGGTGAGCTTCGCGCATTTGTTCGGCTGAATAGTTGCTGACGCCCACTGCTGTGATTCTGCCACGCTGCACTTCATCTGCCAAGGCGTTCATCAAGGTATCTTGGCTCATGAAGAAGGCAAAAGGCCAATGTACTTGGTAAAGTGTAACGCGATCGACTTGTAGCCGTTTCAAACTTGCCGTTACCGCGTCTGAAACCGACTCTTTGGTAAATCGCCAAGGTAAGGGGCCGTATTTAGTCGCTATTTCGACTTTTTGGCCACTTTGCTGCATGAACTTACCTAATAACTCCTCTGACAGCCCCATCCCGTATACTTCTGCTGTGTCAAAGAAGTTAACGCCAGCGTCGAGAGAAGCTTGAAAAGCTTCCCAAAGCTGCGCCTCTCCGTAATTTTTGCCATAATTCCAAAACAGTTTATCACCCCAAGCCCAAGTGCCAATACACAAGGGAGTAACGCTGGGGCCATTTCGGCCTAGTGTAATAGTCTGTACTTCTGTTGCCATTTTACTTTACACTTCTTCACATATATTGAGTGTAGCGTTACGACAAAAGGCTCAACCTGGGTCGCTGACAGCTTATCTTTAAAAGAGTAACCGTATCCGACTCGTGGGGCGGCAATATTTTTAAGCTGTTCCACAAGGCAACATTTTTAGATAAAAGTTAGTTTTGTAGCGATCGTCTGTTTGAAAAACTATGTCTAGCGGTGATTTATCAGATATCAAAATAGAAGACAATCCCCAAAAATTGCCCAGACTCAATCTACCTGCGATGTTAAGACTGGGTTTATGCCAAACCGGACTGGGTATGATGTCAGTTCTTACGTTTGGCGTACTCAATCGCGTTCTGATCAGAGAATTGGGAGTACCCGCAACCCTTGCCACAGTCATTTTAGCCTTGACTTTATTTGTAGCGCCAGCGCGAGTTTGGTTCGGGCAGCTGTCAGACACCAAGCCTTTGTGGGGATATCATCGCACAGGATATGTCTGGATCGGTGCAGCCAGTCTGGCGATCGTAGCATTTATCGCCGTGCAAGTGATGTGGCAGGTGGGCGCTAGTTTGAAAGCGGAAGGCTGGACGAATCAAACCTATACCTGGACTGCCTTGCTAGCCTTTTTGTTTGCCCTTTACGGTTTGGCAGTCAGCGCTTGTTCGACGCCGTTTGCCACCCTGCTAGTGGACGTTTCCGACGAAGATAATCGCTCTCAACTGGTGGGAATTGACTGGTCAATGTTGATCGGGGGAACGATTGTCGGCGCAATTATTATTGGGGTATTGCTGAGAAAATTAACTATAAATGCGCCGATAGAGGAGTTACAGGCAGCAATTAATCGCCTGTTTCTGATTGTACCTGCGATCGTATTTGGTTTGGCTTTGCTGGGAACCTGGGGCATTGAGAAAAAATATAGCCGCTATGCCATGCGATCGACATTAGTCAACAAAGAAGCGAAAATTACTTTGGGTAGAGCTTGGCGGATCTTAACAGCCAGTCGGCAAACTCAGGTATTTTTTACCTTTCTGGTAATGATGACGCTTGGCTTATTCATGCAAGACGCCATCTTGGAAACTTATGGCGGTGATGTCTTTAAAATGCAAGTCGGGGAAACGGCGACCCTAAACGCTTTCTGGGGAACTGGCACATTATTCGGTCTACTTGGAACTGGTTTCTTTCTGGCTCCACGTCTAGGTAAACGCAATACTACCAAACTTGGGTGCTTGTTGGTAGTTGTGTCCCTAATTTGGGTGATTTTGTCGGGATTTACTCAGAATCCAAAACTCCTGCAAACGGCGCTTTTATGTTTCGGTTTGGTTTCCGGAGTAGCAACAACAGGAGCTCTGAGTTTAATGTTAGACCTGACAGCAGCAGAAACCGCAGGCACGTTTATTGGCGCTTGGGGATTGGCACAAGCTTTGGCAAGAGGGGTGGCGACAATTGCTGGAGGTGCGGTTTTAGATGTGAGTAAAAAAGTATTTCCTTCTTTAGTGCTATCTTACGGACTGGTGTTTGTGGTGCAAGGATTGGCAATGCTGTTGGCTGTTTGGTATTTGGGGAAAGTGAATGTGACCGAATTCCGCACCAACGCACGGGAAGCGATCGCAACTGTCTTGCAAAATGAGCTAGATTGAGACAATCTATTGGTATTCGTTACCGCCATTGCTGTAAAATCAACAAAGGCAGTCATTTTAAATGCCGTACATAGAAACGAGCGATCGCATCAAACTTTACTACGAAGATGAACAACGCAGATAGCTTTTTTGGCATTATGGCCAAAGATTTGATGAACACGCTGCTACCGGAAGAAATCGCCCTTTTCATAGAAGATGCAAAACAATGTCCTCCAGATCGAGCCCTTACTTTGTGGCAAGACCAAGCTCAGTCGGATTTCGGAGATTTTATTGCCAAAATCGATATTCCTTTATTGGTCATAGCTGGCAAACAAAGTAAGATTTTTCCCTCTCAATCCAATGTGTTCATTGCCAAAAACTCAATAAAGGAGAACAAATTATTTTTGAGAATAGCGGACACGCTCTTAACTACGATGAAACTGAAAGATTCAACCGGGTTTTAGCAGAGTTCGCAAAATAATCACTTTGAGAATTTACAGAAACTTGTACCGACCTAAACAAACTAAAGATATGACTAATTTTTGGGATACAGTTTTAAATTTTGCCGAGACAACTACTGCCAGAATCGGCACCAAACTGTTGGAAGATTTCGGTCGATTGCAGCCGACGCTCAAGTCAGATGGCAGTTTGGTAACATCAGCCGATAAGTGGGCGGATGAGGAAATTCGTAACGGGATATTGGATACTTTTCCCAGTCACGATATTTTAAGCGAAGAAGGAGAACACGTTTTTTCCGGTGCGGAATGGTGCTGGGTAATCGATCCCATTGACGGCACGACTAACTTTACTCGCGGAATTCCGATTTGGGGAATTTCTTTGGGATTGCTATATCAAGGAACGCCTATATTTGGCTACGTACATTTTCCCAACATCAATCAATCTTTTCACGGATACTGGCATGGCGCATCTTCTAGTGATGCTGAAAATGGTGCGTTTATGAATAAGCGCCCCATTCACACCAGTAGCGACTCACCCAGCCAAAATCAGTTTTTCAACGTTTGTGCCAGGAGTACGGCTGTTTTGCAAAAACCCGTTCCCTGCAAAATTAGAATGTTGGGAGTGACTACCTACAATTTCCTGTCTGTTGCTACTGGTGCGGCGTTGGGAGGTGTAGAGTCTACACCTAAAGTGTGGGATTTAGCGGCAGTTTGGGCTATTGTTCAGGCAGCAGGCGGTGTTTTGGTGCCGCTGACAGAAGGGTCGGTGTTTCCCCTCCAAGAAGGGGAAAACTATGGCGATCGCTCTTATCCAACTTTAGTATCTAGTAGAGCCGAACTCGTGCCGGTATTTAAACCGTTGGTGGAATATCTTGGCGAAAAGCGATGATTATTTCAGATTGCAAATTTCAGATTTCAAATTTAAAATTTGCAATCTAAAATCTTAAATCTGCAATTAATCTAACGTAGTTCTCCAAATAAAGTCAGCGATCGACTTGTCTGCTTTGAATTGAGAGGTGTCGGGAGGATTTAGCAGCACTACACGTTGAACTAAGTTCGCGCTACCCAGGCGTCTAGCGACCCGACTGGGAATTCCATATCCGTAGACTACGTGACCCTGACCGACTAAAACTACTACCTGAAAATCTGGGTTAGCCTGCAAAAATTGGGCAATTACTTCCGCCATCGTTTCATCCCACAGCACCTGCGCTTGAAAAAATCGCTCAAAGCTTCTGCTGCTACCGCTACCTTGGTGCATTTGTTCGTAAATTTGCAACATTAACAAGCGATAGGGGGCGTTATCCGTGCGAATTTCTGAGAGAGGCGGAATATATTGCTGTTCTGCCCGCGACAAGCTTTCCAAGCCTCCACGGGCAACCTTGCGCGTGATTTCAGTCGGTGTATTCAAAGCTAATACGGGTAGCCGATTGGCTTTAGCAAACCGCAGAATAGGAGCGTAGTATTCCCACGGGAAGCCCCAACGATTTTCGTAGTCCGTTCTTTCTCGGAGTCGCACTTCTGTCAATTCGTTACCGATGTAGCGATCCAGCTCGAACTGAAATGGTCGCTGGAACATTTCCATTGCGATCGCAATGTTAGGGTTCTGACGATGCAGTTCCTCAATAATCTGTAGTTGAATTAAATGATCTTCTGGGTTGTCGTGCGTTTCTCCCAGATACACAACATTAGCCTGTGCTAGTTGCGACAACACAGTTTGCGAAGTATAAGTAGGCAGCTGGCGGGGAGGAAACACTCTTTGAGCGTTAACCAGCTGAGTGCAGAACAGGATGATGCCTAGCGACAAAGCGCACAGGCTAATAAATTGGCATTTTCTCATAGCAATATTTTGCACTGTCTTGGCATAGCCAGGGCTGAGTGTCAAGCCATAACCCAGATCCCCTCTGGTTTTGGCCCAGCAGCCATTGGAGCGATCGCCCTAATTGCAGGAGAGCCTACATAAGTCTGGTGACTGACATCACGCAGTTACCGGGATTCGGGCACGTTTCTACTGGGTGTGGCATCAACTTACCTGACCGCTCTCGTCATCTTTGGAAGCTATTTACAATCACTGTGCGAATTACAAGCATAGCTCATAGTAATAAAGACCAAAATTGAAAATGACTACCTATTAACTCAAATGACACAAGAAGAAATTAGTGCAGTAAAAAGCAAATTTTTTGCCACAGTTGCTCACGATTTGCGTACTCCTTTGACTGCCATTTTGCTATCTACAGAATTGCTTGAAACATACGGTCATGAAACACCTGAAGAAAAAAAACGCCAATATCTTCGTTGTATTCGAGAAGCAGCAGAAGAAATTAACAAATTACTTAATGATGCTTTAGATACTTATGGCATAGAGTAAAGAAGGCATCGGGTGAATTGGTTGAAATATGTACTTTTGCAAGTCGCCCGTAAATAGCATTAGGGCGACTTTAAGTTTAAATTTTTAGGCGCTCGCTCGTTCATCAACCTCTTCTTGATAAAATCAAGTTGACTGCGTTTTTAAGAGGATAGTACCGATGACCGAAAAAACTCATATACGAGTACCGCGTGGTAGCCGCATTTTTCCCGATCGCCCTCGTCTTTCCGACGCCGAACTAGCCAAACGCAAAGCGGAAGATGAAGCATTTGCCCAACGCTGTCGCGAGATTTTTAGGCGAGTTTACCCGGAATTGGTTAAGAATCATTACAACTGGGCTGTTATGATCGAACCAAAAAGTGGAGACTATTTTGTTGCGCCCGATCCAGAAGTAGCTTTCCAAAAAGCTCGTCAGAAACACCCAAATGCGAAAATTATGGAAATGCGTTTGAATGAGACAGGGGCTTGTGGCAGGATATGATTCAAGGATATTTTGGTGAAAAAGGTGAGCTATTTTTTGAAATTGAGTTGATAGGGGATGATGGTTCTGTCGTGACAGTTAATGCTTTGCTAGATACGGGGTTTACTGACTGGTTGGCAATGGATATCCAAGATGCAGAAAGTTTGGGCTGGACATTTATACGCCAACTAGAGATGCGAATTGCACGGGGAAATGCTCTATTTAATCTCTACGTGGGAAGCGTTTTATTTGATGGTCAAGAATTTACTATTCCCGTTTTAGGTGGGAGAGAAATTCCTGAGTTTTTAATCGGTTTACCTTGGCTGGAAAATTGGCGGTTAGTCGTAGATCGAAAAGCAGGTTTGCTGACGTTGGGGGAAGATTGAGGAAAGGCACGCATGACACGGATATAAAATAAAAACAATTCACCATCTGTTCTATCTCTTACCTACCATGAAAGCCCTCTGGCTAGAAAACAACCAACTCCAACTCCGTACCGATGTCCCCATTCCCACGCCACCACCGGGGGAAGCACTCGTGCGGGTAGTGCGTGCTGGTATCTGCAACACCGATTTGGAATTACTCAGAGGCTATTATCCCTACACTGGTATTTTAGGTCATGAATTTGTCGGGATTGTGGAACAGGGGCCGATCGAACTGCAAAATAAACGGGTAGTGGGAGAAATTAACGCAGTTTGCGGTGAGTGTCGGTTTTGTCGCAACGGATACCCGACTCACTGCGAAAATCGCACCGTTTTGGGAATTGTCAATCGCAATGGCACTTTTGCAGAATATCTAACTTTGCCAATAAAAAATCTGCATTCAGTACCGGATAACGTGCCAACCGATGTAGCTACTTTTACTGAACCTGTGGCAGCAGCTTTGGAAATTCAGCAGCAGGTGAAAATAACTGCAAACGATCGCGTCCTAGTTGTAGGTGATGGTAAGTTAGGACAATTGGTAGCGCAGACATTGGCGCTGACTGGCTGCGATTTATCAGTTGTCGGGCGTCATCGTCAAAAATTGGATTACTTAGCCGCACTTGGTATCGAAACTGGCTTTGCCGATATGGTTCGCGATCGCACTTTCGATCTCTCAGTTGAATGTACTGGTAATCCTGAAGGATTTGCGATCGCTCGTCGCGCCCTCCGCCCTCGTGGTACTCTGGTCTTGAAAAGCACCTATGCTGGGCATCTCACTTTCGATGCGTCTTCTCTAGTGGTAGATGAAATTACTCTGATCGGTTCTCGTTGCGGCCCTTTCCCAAAAGCGTTAGAGATTATATCACAAAATAAGGTAAATGTCAATTACTTGATTCAAGAGCGGTATGAATTGGAAAATGCGATCGCCGCATTCGATCGCGCCCAACAAAGAGGTATTTTGAAAGTATTGTTAGAAATTAGTGCAGATTCTTAGAAATGAACCCGATTAAATCAGTACAAAGTATAAGTTTTCGGGCAATAATCGGGACATTCGATCGCATCCTCAGAATTAGCAATATGGGGATGCACCGTACACTTAAGACGATAGTCGTTAGTAAAAAACTGGCAGCCAGGGCAAGGGATTTGGTGCATCCGCTTAGCCCTGGTGACACTATGGTTAAAAGCCGACCACAGATTCCCAGCCAAAAGAAACATCAATGCCCAGGCTAAGAAAAAGCAAAACGGCACCAAAAAAGGTTGGATGGTATGAATCAGCGGATAAAGCAGTTGGAACACGGCAATTCGCTTATCGAAGTTGAACAAGTATTTCTCATGTTATACCCCGGCGTGCCCCAACGCCAAACCTGCCACCAGCATCCCCAAAACTAGGAAAGGCTGGGCGCTTGCTTGATACTTGACATCATTTTTCAGGGGGTCGCGCAGAAAATACATATCCTGAAAAGTGATTTGCGGAATCACAAGCAGCAGCAGAATAGTGGCGTATAAATTCTGGTGAATCGCGATCAAATAGGCAGCAATACCAGCTTGAAAAATATCGATCGCCAGCACGCAAATCCAAGCCGCCGTTGTAACGCCAAACATCACCGGCAGGGACTGCAAACCTAATTGCCTGTCTCCTTCCACACTTTTAAAATCGTTGACAACCGCAATTCCCAAACCAGCCAAACTGTAAAACAAAGTCAGAATCACAATTGTAGAATTGAGGTCGCCAAACAAAGCATGACCTGCCCACCAAGGCAAAGCAATATAACTGGCACCCAAAGCGTAATTGCCCAGCCAGCCATTTTTTTTCAGTTTCAGGGGTGGCGCAGAATAAATATAAGACAGGAACGAACCGCCTATCGCCAGAACAGTAATCGTGGGAAAGGTGTGACCAGCCCACAGATCGAGGGCGTATGCCAATCCAATTCCTGCAAGTAACAGCACCCAAACTTGGGTAATTACTTGGGGAATAGAGATTGCACCTGATGGAATCGGGCGATAGGGTTCGTTAATGGCGTCGATATCCTTGTCGTAAAAATCGTTAATGGTTTGGGTATAACCCGCCAGCAATGGCCCAGACATCAACATACACGCAGCCGCTATCAGCACGTTTTCCAATGTCCAAGTGTAGTTACCGGAGGAAGCCGCACCGCAGACTACTCCCCAAATCAGGGGAATCCAGGTAATCGGCTTCATCAGTTGCAAGCGGATTTTCCAAATATTAGTTTCCCCCGATGCGGCACCTTTCATACCTAGCATCTGCCGCGTTTTGGCAGTGCGATCGGTAGTGCTAACATTAGCCTCTACTGGCAGCGGCTGTGCCAATTCTGGAGTATTGGTTTCGGGATGGGGGGAAAACTGGGAGGGAGTGGGGTCAGACATATGGATTTTAGATTTTGGATTTTAGATTTTGGATTCAATGAAAGAGGAAATCTACCAAAATCGTGACGAGAAATAGGTTCGGCTTTTGGAAATCCGCCAGCCTTATTACCTCCAGCTTCTGGCTAGAAAGAAATAGTTAGATAACTATTTTGGAATTTCGCTCCCTTAACCGGTTGCCCGCTTAACTGGGGAGGAAGGAAAATATTGCGGCGCTGGTCGCCTGCTTCGATCGTCACTTCCGGGCCGTACTGTGTGAGTTTAACTTGCTTTTTGTCAAACCCAGGCAAGAACAGCCGCACTTGACGAGCTGGGATGTCAATTTCTATGGGTTTGGGAGCCCTATAAGCTTGCCGGAAATCTGGCAGCGCCGCCATTAGGGGTTGCCAGTTGCCGCCGCTGCGGGCAGGCATAACGCTGACTGCCAAAGGCGCAAATTCACTGGTTACGCTGTCGGTGACGGCGGCTTCGCGATCGAATGTCTGATAAACCTGTTCTAGGTTTTGCGCTGTCTCGGCTGCCGTTGTGTCTGGCATAGTGGCTTGATTGAGAATGACGCCGCCCACAGTGAGACCGATTTGCTGGGCACTACCCCAAAGGTATTTGGCAGTGGCGATCGCTACTGGGTCGCCCGTACTCACCAAATAAGCCGCCATGCGATGGGGATTGGCTACAGCATCCTTACCTTGGTCTAACAGGTTGTTTACCTGGTTGGTAGGTTGGGCGAAGTTATCCTCGCCCCAATTCACATTTAAGACAGCGCTGGTGACCGGTTGGATAAACGGCGATATGGTTTTCCCCAAATCGGAATTGATAAACAAATTCCGAAAGCGGCGAATGTACCAACTCAGAATTTCCGGCATTCCCAGCATCCGCAGTGTGGTTTGGTCGCCTGTCCCGTCGTAGACGATCGCATCGTATTTCCCGGCAGCGTCGTACTCCCGAATGGCATTTAGCCCCAAGGCACTATCCATTCCCGGCAATACGCCTAACTCTTGACCGAATACTTCTTTGACGATCGGCGTGCGGAGATACTGCGCTTCCAGCTTTTTTAACTCTTCCCAGCTGCGTTCCAGCAGCTGGGCTGTATGAAACTGCACCCCCTGGAGATTAGTCGATATTTCCTGGGGGTCGGGGCCAAGGGTAGCGCCTAAAATCGCACTCATCGCGGGGTCGCTGCCCTGTCCGGCTAGCAGCACGCGCTTTCCTTGGCTAGCTAGCTGTTTGGCAGCAGCGATCGCCACTGTCGTGCGACCGGTGCCACCCTTGCCCAAAAATGTCAAAATCAAGGACATTTGTCTTCCTTAAGCGTTTACGGGTTCTAGTTCGTCTTCAAAGAACCAGGTAGCAAACTTGTCCTCAAACTGGACAACTACTCCCACACCGCTACCATCTACTATTTTGTATCCCTGAATAATGCCCCGCTGTCCCAGTCGTTTGATTACGTTTTCTGGCGCACGATCCCGAAGACGACGGACGCGGACTGTTTGACCGATTTCCATTGCAACACCAAACTATGAACCATTCCACAGTCTATATGTAGTTAGCGCGTTGGGGCTAGG
>NZ_JACJPW010000062.1 GCF_014696265.1 Aerosakkonema funiforme FACHB-1375
TATTCTAGCACGAATCAAGAAAAGTCCCCCTGGAAGGGGGAGGCTTTAGACCCATTAATTTCGGTAAGGAAAGGGAAAAAAGAAAATATTAATTCTTCCATTCCCCCGCTCTCGCGCTCTCATACTCTTCTCTAGCCGCCAGCTACATCAGGTCTTGAAACAGGCATAGGGAAGAGAGTTTTCAATCCATTTTCGCGCTCTGTCGGTGTTTCTTTCGCCCAATTCCAGAGACTTTCATAGAAGAAAAACGACACTCCAGCCAAACCGCGATCGCGAGATACGCGAACTTGAGTTTGAATTTGTTGCATAGAAGTCGAGTTACCTTTCAGACCGGCCATAATACCCACAGCTACGGGGATATGACTTTGAGCCAACTGCACTTCTGCACGCTCCAATTCGGTAGTAAAACGCTTGAGGTCATCTCGATAAACTTGCACAATAATTTCTTGCACTAGATTCTGTCTTTCCCAGGTAAACCAGTCTTGCAAATGTGCTGGCAAAGAGAAATGTAAGGGATTGGGAGAGATAGAAACAATACATTTTGGTTTGCGAGCTTTCACAGCACTCGATAGTCGCGCCATGAAATCGTTAATTTTGTCTGCTCGCCAGCGTACCCAAAAAGTTTCTCTAAAATCGTTGTCAGGAGATAGCCCCGGCAGTTCTTTTTTGTAAAGTGCAACCGTGTAATCATCATATCCAAATTCAGCAGGCAAGCCGAAATGGTCATCTAATTGAATTCCATCTACATCGTAGTTGCTGACAATTTCGACAATTAAATCTAGGATGAATTGCTGCACTTTCGGATGAAAAGGATTGAGCCAAACGCGGTCTTCTACTCCTTCTTTCCAAATTTTGCTCCCATCGCGACGCTGAGTGAGCCAGTCGGGGTGACGTTTGGCTAATTCAGAATTAGCTGGTGCCATGAAACCAAATTCAAACCAAGGAATAACGGTTAAGCCTTTTTTATGTCCTTCTTCAACAGCTTCTTTGAGCATATCTCGCCTTTGCAACCCAGGTTCTGGGTCGAGCGATCGCCCGATCGCACTTTTTGCTACGCGGCTGGGATAAAGCGTATAACCTCCATTCCAAACTGTGGGATAAACTGTGTTAAAATTTAGGTCGTGCAAGCGCTGTAAAGCATTGGTGAGTCGAGCGCGAGAAAATAGCACATCGCTATCTATATTTGTCAGCCAAACTCCTCTGATCTCGGCAGTAGATGTATTTAATGCTGTTTTTAGCAGAGAAGTTGTTTCGGGTGTTGTCGATGGTGCTGTTGGTGGAGTTAGCGTTTCTACTACAGGAATATACTCTTCTGGAACTAAACCAAATTTACCGAGAGCTTGACACAAGGAAGCGGCTACTTCTGCTCGCGTTGCTAACCCATTAGGGTTGAGTGTGCTGACATCAGGATAATTGACAACTAGCTGTTTTTCAGTGGCAGCGACAATCGCATTGCGGGCATAATTTTTAATGGCATCCGCATCTGTAAAAAGCGCGTTTAAAGTTTCATTTACTGTCTGGGTGGGCGAATACTTTAAGCCACTTACTAAAGCTACCAAGATTTGTTCTCGCGTAATCTTTCTGAGTGGGTTGAAAACTTCACCGAGATAACCAGAAAGAAAACCTGTTTGGTAAGCTCTAGTAATTGCGCGACCTGCCCAGTAGTTGGAGGGAATATCGGCAAAGCGAACGGCATCGCGGACTTTTGGTTGGTTAGGGAATGCCTTATCCAACATTGTGGCAAATTCAGCCCGCGATACTGCCAAACTGGGTCGGAAAGTTCTATCTTCATAACCATTGATAATATTTTCTCTGATGAGTTTTTCAATGCAAGGTTGCGCCCAATGTCCTTGAATATCTCTAAATCTCGTTTGCGAGTAAGAGGGTTGCGGTGCGATCGCGACAATGATTGTGGTGGCCGCAATCAGAATGGTAAACCATCTGCGTTTGTGAGGCTGTAGGTGACAGATAAAGTGCCGGATATACCCGGAAAGCCTGTCTGTACAGGCTGTCAGAAGGCGTTTGACAGATCTTTTCACCATATTTCTGGACTTGTAGTTGTAAATAAAGTAAAGTCAGGGTCTGGAAGTTTTTTGATTTTAATCCGAATTTGTGTACTGAGGATAATTAAAACATTGGTATGACCGAGATATTTATGATACCTTACACAAGTCAGCATATTTGACCCAAAGGAACTATTTTCTTTGACAATCTGATTGCGATCGCAGAAAATTAGCAAAATTACTTCGGCGCTAAATATGTTTTTAATAGCGCATTCCTCAATCTCAGCACTTTTGTACAGTGCCTTAGCTATTACCTACAGACAATCTGGGAAATTACGGAACTAAACAAATGCTTTTGAACGTCTAGGTTCTGTGTATACCCTGGTATTGCAACCGCGCCGCAGGCATAGTGCCTGCGCTTGCACTAACGCTACGATCGCCATAGCGTGACGCGGCTAAATCCCATATCGGATCGTTTTTCGCTGTAGAAAGTTCCCATAAAACCTATGTTCGATCGCTCCACACCAACCCAAACAAACACGAAGCCTCGGCGGATTTTGTCAGCCTTAGTGTTAGCTGGAATCTTGTCTTTAGGCTCCAGCTTCACTATCTTAAAAACTGCCGTTGCTTACCCTCAAAATCTTGCTCAATCTACTAGCGAGACTGTTGAAACTACTAGCGAACTGATCGGCCAAAGTCCTTCTGATGCTCGTGCTAACCGCCTTCCCGCTCAGGTAGCTCGTGCTGTTCGCCAAGATCTTTCTGGCAAAACTGGAATTGCTCCCGGAAAGCTGAGAATTACCCAGTTTAGTCGGCAAACTTGGCCGGATGGTTGCCTGGGTTTGGCCGAACCCGATCGAATTTGCACTCAAGCATTGGTAGAAGGTTGGCGCGTTGTGGTATCTGACGGTAGCAAAACCTGGACTTATCGTACCAACAGCGACGGTAGAATCTTACGCCTAGAAGATCGGCGTGTCTCTGTTAATTTGCCAAAATCAGTCGAGCAAGTGGTTAGCCAAAGAACGGCTACTGGCTCTCTCAGACCTGTTCCCATTCCTGCGAGCGAATTACCGCCTCGTTTAGATAGAGGTATACTCTTTCAGGCTACTTCCAGTGGTGGAATTACCGGTCGCACTTATCAAACTACCCTCATGAATGACGGACAATTGATGCGAGTTCGCATTGGCGATGCCAATGACTCGGAACGCAGCGTGCGTCAAATTTCTCCCCAACAACTGCGGGGGTTTAAGCAGTTATTGCAACGGCAATCGCTAACGCGGTTTAGCGGTCTGAGTTACCCGGCACCCAGAGGTGCCGCCGATTACATTACGGTTACTGTGACTAGCTCGACTGGTACTACCCGCTACGCTGATATTGTTCAAGATCGTTTACCTCAACCTTTGCAGCAAGTTGTCCGCGCTTGGAGCCAAATTACTAGGGGCTAGGGGGAGTGGGGGAGCGGGGGAGCAGAAGAATTAATATTTTCCTTTTTGCCTCTTCCCTGTTCCCTCTCCCTCTCCCTCTTCCTCTTCCCTAGCCCCTAGTCCCTAGCCCCTAGTCCCTCACTTTCTTAATCTACGGTTTATACATGGGAAATATGTTGTTTTTTGGAAAGAGTTTTGATACTATATGTAGATATACTCGGTAATCCCAGTCAACTATGATATCCGTCGCCCAGTTTCAGCAATTTCGGACGCTATCTCGCAATCTACAACAGCAGCAACAAACACCAGAGCCGATGTTTTACTATTTTGCATACGGTTCTTGTATGTGTCCAGTGGATCTGAAGCGGACGCTGGGCGAAAATACTCATGACTACGCGATCGGCCCTGCTACGCTCAAAGGTTATCGGTTGGGTTTTTACAAGCACTCGCAGCTTCGCAACTGCGGGGTATTGGATATTGTGCCCGATCGCGCTTCTTCAGTGGAAGGGGTTCTCTACAGGTTACCTTGGCGACTGAGCGATCGCCTAGACGAACGGGAGGAAGTCCCCACGAACGGCTATCGTCACGAAATGGTAAACGTTAGCTGTGCCGATCGCTTGTATAACAATGTTCGCACCTACGTAGTAGTCAACAAGTTATCGCAAGAACTACCACCGAATGACTGGTATTTCAACGTCGTGCTGCGCGGTGCTGTCACTTGCGGATTGCCAGAACAGTATTGCTGGAATTTGTTCGATCATATGTATAAATTGCAACAGCGTGGCTATCAGTTGCAGACTTTGCGATCGGCTTAGGGAATTATCTATCTTCTAACCAATCTTGTCCACCTGGCAACTCAATTAAATATTCATCGATAATATCGGGTAAATCAGTTGCAGAATATTCGTAAGTTAAAGCAAGCAATTGTTTAGCCTTCGCCATTAACTTTGCGTTATCTAGCATTTGTGAAACTTGAGACGGTTTTAATTTCCCGTTGAGCAGTTCCGCACTCGCTGGACGAATTGAAGAAGCGATCGCTTCTTCAAGCATTAACTCCCATTCATCTGCTTTAACATAGTAAGAAGTTTTATTTTCTTTGAGATTCAAGCGCTTAATTTGTACAATGGAATCAGAAATCGAAGCAATCCAAGAATTAGTTAATCCCTGTTCGATTTGATTTTTAATCAAGTGCATCATCATCATATCTAGGAAGGATTGTATATTCCGCAGAATAGCCTGTCTGCTCATTCCTTCTAACTCATCGATCAGTATCAAAGCATCTTCGTAACGTTTTTCCAAAATGTAGTTTCTTAAATCTGTGAGTTCCTGTGTCATAATTATTGCCTTCCCTCTTTCCAATCTTCGCCACCCGGTAATTGCGCTAAATACTCATTAACAACTCCGGGTAATTCTCTGACTGAATATTCATAGGTCAAAGCTAGGAAAATTTGTGCAGTTGCGAGTATTTGCTCTCTATCCACCATTTCTAGTAGTTCTGACTCGCTGTAAGCACCATCCCTCACTTCTAAACTCGCATCGCGAATTGCTGCTTCAAATTCATCTTCAAGCATTGTTTGCCATTCATCTGTTTTGACGTAATAGGAAATTTTATTATCTTGAAGATTCAGTTTTTTTATTTGACGAATTGAATCTCGAATAGAAGCCGACCAAGATTTTGTTAACCGCTGTTCGACTTGGTTTTTAATCAAGTGCATCAGCAATCTGAGTAAAAATGATTGGATATTCCGCAAAATAGCTTGTCTGCTCATCCCTTCTAACTCATCGATAAGTAGCAAAGCATCTTCGTATCGTCCTTCTTTAATGCTATTCCGCAAATCTAATAATTCCTGAGTCATTTTCTAACCTCCAGTTTGCACGAAATCAAACAACCGATGCGCCATTTCTAACTTGGAACAACGTGCAATTTCTAACTGCCGTCCTTGTGCGTTGATAAATATCGCTTGGTTATTGTCGCTGCCAAAACCGCTATCAGATTTATCGATAGGATTGGCAACAATAACATCTAATTTTTTAGAGTGCAATTTTTCTAAAGCTGGCGTTACGATATCGCCAGTTTGAGCGGCGAATCCGATTAAAAGTTGATGGGGTTGTTTCAATTTACCCAACTCTGCCACAATATCCGTTACTGATGACAAAGGTAAGGAAGTAGGCAGCAATTTTTTCGGTAATTTCTCGGCTGCATAATTAGCAGGTTTTACATCTGCTACTGCCGCTGACATGATAATTAAATCGGCGTTGGGAAAACATTGCAACATTGCCTCTCGCATTTCTGCTGCACTGGTGACGGGGATATCGCGCACACCCATCGGCGTTGACCAGGTAGCGGGTGCGCGTACCAAAGTTACCGATGCACCGCGATGCAATGCTGCTTGTGCAACAGCTAATCCCATTTTGCCAGTGGAAGGATTGCCGATAAAACGCACGGGGTCTAAATGTTCTCTAGTTCCACCAGCACTAATTAATACTTGTTTTCCGACTAAATCTCGTTTGCCGTTAGTCTGCAATAAAGATTGAATATGTGGCAAAATTTGAGAAGGTTCTGCCATGCGACCGGAACCAATACGATCGCACGCTAAAATTCCCGCATCCGGGCCAACGCTGTGATATCTTTTATCTGTAAGAACTTGTTGCCAATTTCGCTGCACCGCCACCTGTTCCCACATATCCGTATTCATCGCTGGTGCTAATAAAATCGGACAGGTGGAAGCAAGTACCGTATTCGTCAGTAGGTTATCGGCAAAACCATAAGCTAATTTTGCTAAAGTATTGGCCGTCAAGGGAGCGATCGCAAACACATCTGCCCATTCTCCCAATTCTATGTGTAGCGGACGACCGTGTGTAGGTTGCCAAAAATCTTTATCCGTGTAAGCTGGATGACGAGACAGCGTGGCTAGGGTCAAAGGGGTGATAAATTCACAAGCTGCATCCGTCAAGATAACTCGCACTTCGACCCCGGATTTTGCCAGCGCTGAAACGACTTCGCAAACTTTATAAGCGGCAATACCGCCACCGATACCAATGAGAACTTTTTGCAATTTTAGATTTTGGATATGAGATTTTCGATCGATGAGTTGTCCGTCATTTTCCGCCATAAGCGCTCCCGACTCGTCAACTCTCATCTAAAATCTCAAATCTAAAATGCTTATGCTTCATCGTAGGCTTCTAAGTCAAGCAGGTGGATATATGGTTCAACTAAATCTGGACGCTGAAAGGCGATCGATCTCAGAAAATGCCAATCATCTAAACCCTCAAAAGCATTAGCGTAATCATCCCGTTCCAGACGCGCAGCCAATTCAGCTATATCTGCTGCCGTCAAGGCTGATATATCCCGCTTAGAAATGCTTAAAGTTTTCATCCTGAGCGCCTCCTTTGAGCAGTATTTGCATTCAGCGTGGAGTCTACTGGTTTATAGATGCAGCCACCGCTACTATCTTAGACCAGTCTTGGCTCAGTATTTATTTAGTGCGAAACGCTAAATTGCAATTTCCGCATCAATCCGATTGTTAATTTTTTTTCCTTTTCTCATTCGTCTTAACAATCGGTAATATATAGAGACGATTTTAGGAGATTTTAGAGCTTGTTGATGACATCACCTGCATTACAAAACTTCGCATTAAATTCAAAACCGCCGGTGTAACTTCATGCCCCATATCAAATTCTTGATACTGCACCGCTACTCCCAAGTTGGATAGAATATCGCGTGCTTTCACCGCAGCAGTTACAGGCACGATCGAATCTTGTCTGCCATGTAAGATCAAAACTGGCGGAAAATTACGATTTGTTGCTTCTTGAGTCATGGGATGCAAATAGCCACTCAAACATACCAAGCCTGCCAGTGGCAAGTTCAGTCCCACATCGAGAGTCATCGCCCCACCTTGGGAAAATCCACTCAAAATAGTACGTTCCAAGGGAATACCAGTACGTCTCTCAAAAGAGGTAAGCCACTCGTTCAGCAGTTGGCGACTTTCTGTTAAACCGTAATTTTTCTGAAAATCGTACCACGTTCTTCCACCCGGTACGTGCGGGTGAGGAAAAGGCCCATCGGGAAACAGGAACTCGTAATCGGGTAAATTCAAAAAAGGTGCTAAAGATGCCAGATCTTCGCCGTTGGCACCCCAACCGTGCAAAGCGACGATCGCACCCTTTGGCGGTTGACCTGTTTTCGGTGGCAAGGTAATTACTTCTAAAGACAAGGACTCTCTCCTACAGCTTTTCACTATCATCCTAGTTCCCAAAGCAGTCACAATTCCTCTAGCCTGCGACGACAATCCGGTCAAACCAGATCTGGACTGCGATCTCGATCGCCTTTATTCTTAATAAGGCAAGCATAGGGAAGTTCACAAGTCATGGCACGTCTGGCACTGCTGAGTGTATCTAATAAAACTGGGTTAATTGACCTGGCACGCAGTCTCGTAGAAGAATTTGGTTTTGATTTAATCAGCAGTGGCGGAACTGCCCAATCTCTGAAAGATGCTGGTTTACCAGTAACGAAAGTTTCCGATTACACCGGACACCCGGAAATCCTGGGCGGTCGAGTCAAAACTCTGCATCCGCGAATTCATGGTGGTATTCTGGCGCGTCGCAATTTACCGGAAGATATCGCCGATTTGGAAAATAATCAAATTCGTCCGATCGATCTGGTAGTAGTCAATCTTTATCCATTTGAGCAAACAATTGCTAAATCGGATGTGACATTGCCAGAGGCGATCGAGCAAATCGATATCGGTGGGCCAGCTTTAATTCGGGCATCGGCAAAAAATTTCGCGCACCTGACTGTGTTGTGCAATCCCGATCGATATCATGCCTACTTGGAAGAATTGCGTCAACATGGCGGAGACACATCTTTAGAATTTCGACAACAAAGTGCTTTAGCAGCATTTTCCCACACTGCCGCTTACGATATGGCGATCGCTTCCTATTTGAGCGATCGATCCCCTGTAGAGAAATTAGATGAAACCTCTCTACCGCAAAGATTCGCCCTTTCCGGACAACAGCTGCAATCTCTGCGATATGGCGAAAACCCCCATCAACCAGCTGCATGGTATCAAACAGGAACCGTTTCCCAAGGTTGGGCAGATGCGACTAAACTTCAAGGTAAAGAATTAAGTTACAACAACTTAGTTGATTTAGAAGCAGCGCGGCGAATAATTGCTGAATTTCCCGATACTCCTGCTGCCACAATTATCAAACATACCAATCCCTGCGGTACGGCAATGGGAAATAGCATTGCCGAAGCTTATGAAAAAGCTTTCAATGCCGATCCGGTTTCCGCTTTTGGCGGTATTGTTGCACTGAATAAACCGATCGATGCAGCTACCGCAACTGCGCTGACAAAGACATTTTTAGAATGCGTTGTCGCACCGGAATGCGAAGCGGAAGCCAAAGAAATTTTGGCGGCGAAATCGAAAGTCCGAGTTTTAATTTTGCCCGATTTGATTGCTGGGCCAAAAGAAACCGTGAGGTCAATTGCTGGTGGTTTCTTAGTGCAAGCTGCCGACGATGCAATCGAAAATCCCAGTCAATGGCAGGTAGTCACGGAAAAGCAACCAACGCCAGCACAATTAGAAGAATTGCTGTTTGCTTGGAAAGTGTGCAAACACGTTAAATCTAATGCTATTGTAGTGACACGCGATCGCACTACTCTCGGTGTCGGTGCCGGTCAAATGAATCGCGTCGGTTCTGTTAAAATTGCTTTAGAACAAGCAGCAGAAAAAACTCAAGGTGCTTTTCTTGCCAGCGATGGTTTCTTCCCATTTGATGATTCAGTTAGGACAGCAGCAGCAGCGGGAATTGTGGCGATTGTTCAACCCGGTGGCAGTTTGCGAGATGCAGATTCTATTAATGCTGCGAATGAATTGGGAATCGTGATGGTATTTACTGGCATTCGTCACTTTTTACATTAAAAGGGAGCTGTTAGCGGTAATATCGTGTCCGGTTGCATTGGTAGTATATGATTGATGCGAGAGGTTATTTGTGGGTATCTGGGGTTAATTTTTTACCACAGATGAAGACAGATGAACACAGATGAACACAGATAAGAGAGCGATTTCTTTAGCAACCGATGCAACCGGACATGATATGAATTGTCGCCCAAATGCTAATACCTACGGCACGCTACGCGAACGCCCCTACACGATACATATTTTGTTCTTTTCGTCAATTTATTCTACTGGACTGGCGCTCTAGAATAATTCTATTCGTCCCATTCTTCTGGCTTAATTCCATCAAGCCAGGGACGATACATTTGCCCAACAATTTCTATATCAACTTCGTCTCCATTGCGGCGCAAAATTGCATAAGGTGTGTATCGTTCTGCCATTTCCATATCCTGGTGGCAACCTTCCTTGCAAAAAGCCGCAAATGCAGGGATAGCTATTCCGTTGTCATTCCAATAGAGAAATTCTTCTTCATATTGAACTTGCTCACCTACAGAAAACCAAACGTCATAAATTTCGCCAGTATATTCAAAACCTGGTAGGTTAACTGGGTCTACAGGATAATCTTCATAGGCTTTGGATGCGGCTGACAAGTCTGGAGTTTCCAGCAGAATGCCTGCATAGTTACCTTGTTCTGCTTGCTGTTTCCAAACATCAGCAATTCCGGCATTTGTTTGTGGAGGGTGAACCGAATCTGCATCAACCAAACAATCGGCTGTTTCGCTCCAAACTTTACGCCTAAGAGCTTCCCAATGAAAACCATGATGTTTTCGGATCGAAACTCGGCGCTCTTGCAGCCATTTATTAAACCCTGGTGTGGGAACGTTACCGGGTGTCAACTGAAGATTATTAGCACCTATTTCCAGCAGGTCTTCTGCCGCAGACTGCATTGTTCGCCCCTGCAAACAGCTTAAAGCAAGATACAGCATAGCTTTCCTATCTATGCAGAGAAGTTTGGCGAAAAACTAATACAAGTGTACCATATGACGTTGCGATCGTTGCCCAGCCAATCCAAAATCGTTCTTAACGTATAGAGATGTACAGTTCTAATTTCTGCTATTTTTTTGTAGCTATTTTTTTGTAGGTTGGGTTGAGTGAAGCGAAACCCAACGCTTTAGTTGGGTTTGATACCTCAAGCGAACCTACAAAGCTTTAGTTGGGTTTCGTACCTCAAGCGAACCTACAAAGTTGGACTGGCGCTCTATAATTTTTGAGATAAAGCACTGTGAGGTAAAACTCTCATTACTTCTGTCAAAGTTGTCACTCCAGTAGTGACTTTTTCGATCGCAGCCTTCCGAAAAGAATCAAAATTGCTTTCACTAAGGTAGCGATGCAACTCTGTCATCGTCCCCTCGTAAATTAGTTGCCGTACTTTACTATCAACATTCAGTAATTCAACAATTGCCTCCCGTCCCAAATAGCCAGAATGGAAACAGTTCGGGCAACCGCGTCCGCGACGCCAAGCTTGGGGGTTTGCTTCCTCCCATTTTAAGCCCAGCATCCGCAAATCTGCCTCTGTCGGCGTGTAAGGTTCGGAACAGTGGGGACAAACCTTGCGGGCTAAGCGCTGCGCTACAATTCCCAAGAGGGCATCGCCGATCAAACCTGGGTCTGGGCCAATATCCTTGAGGCGGGGAATCGCGCTGACCGCATCGTTAGTATGGAGGGTGGTTAGGACTAAGTGTCCTGTGAGTGCAGCCCTTATCGCCGTTTCTGCCGTTTCGTTATCCCGGATTTCCCCTAACATAATGATGTCGGGGTCTTGTCGCAAAATCGATCGCAGTCCCGCAGCTAAAGTCATGCCAGCTTGTTCGTGTACTTGAGTTTGGGTAATGCGGGGGAGGACGTACTCCACTGGGTCTTCCACTGTGACTACATTGACGTATTCTGTTGCTAAAGATTGGAGACTATTATATAAGGTACTGGTTTTACCGGAACCTGTGGGGCCTGTGATAATCACCATACCTTGCGGTTGGTGCAACCAAGTTTTGTACAAAGCTAGTTTTTGGGGAGAAAATCCTAAGTCATCTAAGCTGGAAAAGGGATTTTGTCTTGGAAGTAAACGAATTACAGCTTTTTCGCCGCCAATGCAGGGAAGTGTACTGACCCGCATATCTAACCCAAGTTCGGTTTCGGAACCGAGTTTATAACTTTCGCCAATTCTGCCATCTTGGGGACGACGACTTTCGGCGATGTCCATGTTGGACATGATTTTGAGGGCGACAACGACTCGGCGGCTGATATCCAGTGGCAGAATGGTGATGTCTCGCAGAATGCCGTCAATGCGATAGCGGACTCTTAAGCCATCGGGAGTCGGTTCTAGGTGAATATCGCTGGCGCGGTAGCGTAGGGCACCGGAAATCAGGGTTTTAATGCGGCTAATTTGGTCATCGGCTTTGGAGAGATAGAGTTCTGTGACTTCGCTGATGTCTTCGGTTTCTGCTTGACCGGTGATGGGGTTGATGGGGGAAGAGGCGCTGATGGAGTTGGCGTCGAAGGTTTGGGTGAGGTGCCAAGCGCGGTAGCTTTTGTCGGCAATGGGGATAATTTTGATGTCGGTGAGGGTGCGATCGCACAGTTGGTTGATGTCTTCGTCGGCAAGTGCGATCGGGCTACCTAAATAGTAACAGTTGCGCCAGAGTAAGAGGGGAATTACGGGTAGTGAATTATGACGATTTGCAACTTGTCGAAAAAATCGGGAGGTAAGTTCTAAATCTAGTAAGTCGAGGTTAACTATTCCCGCTTCGTCTACTAATAGTTTTAAGGCTTTGTCAGAAGTGATTTCACCAGTTTTCAACCGTTGCCAAGGTGAGGACAAATTCAAGGAAGTTCGCATAGCTATTTTCGTTCAAATTGAAGCTGATTTTGAGTTAAATTTTGGCAAATGGTTCTTAGCTGTTCTATCTTTCAGGAACGGCTATTGTTCCATCAGGCATTGTTGTCCTACTAAATTTGGCACGCTCTAAATTACTAGCATTCAAGTTAGCACCACTCAAATTGGCATCACTCAAGTTGGTACCGCTCAAGTTGGCACCACTTAAGTTGGCACCACTTAAGTTGGCACCGCTCAAATTCAAATTACTTAAATCGAGGTCAGTTAGATTTGCACCACTCAGGTTACATCTTACACATTGACCTGTTTCCAGTAATTGTCTGATTAATTCTCCGGTACAGAGCTTATGAAGATTCAACGTGCGACCATCTGCTGTTTGCATATAGCAAGTTAACCGATCGACTTCTGAATTTGGAACTACTGGATATGTAATAGTTCCTACCCACCCACTTCTACTTGGTTTACGCTGAGCAGAAGGGATATTAGTTTCCGGCCCACCATCTCCGCGTGCAACACCTGCGCTTAGCGTGTCGAGCAGTAAAAGTGCGATCGATAAAAAAGCGGGCAGAAAATCTAACAGGGCGTTACGTGTTTTGTACTGTTTCACTTGTAGCCTCACTTCCTGTAAAAATGGAGAGCTTGCCAGTATTGAAGTAATCATGGGAACTTGCAAACATGGCAAGCAGGGGTATAGTTTAGGTAAACTTCACAGCACTAAGTAGTTACAGCAATGGAAGTTTTGTAGATTTCAATTGCGCTTCTATCCCTAATGGATTGCTAATCAACGACTAACCTTGTCACAGAGGTACTTGCCTCCAGTTGTGCTGTAGCAGGAGGTGCGTTGTTTTTTTGCTTCTCCAGAAGGGATAGGCGTCAGTGAAGCCACAGTGTAGTAAGAAACGCCAGCGATGGTGTTTCCCGCGCCATCAAGATCGTTAAAGGTTATGGAAGTTCCTGATGCCTGTTTTGAAGAATTCCATTCCCTTTCAGGATTGCCAGCAACGGCTGGACGCCACATTTGAACGTATACAGAACAGCCTGGAAGGTTAGAAGCAGTGACAGAGAGATCGATGGTCGCAACAGTGATAGTAAGTTTGCTAGAAGGAGTTGGCGCAAAAGTGTTACAGCTAGTACTTCCAGGATTATCAAGTAAAGCCTTTCCAACAACGGGGTTAGCATAGACAACTTTACCGTTCTTTTCAGCACGACCTTTGTATTGAGAACCATCTTCATATATGGTCCAGCCTCCGAGTTGGCGACCATTCCACCCTTGTTCGACGCCATTTAATTGGATACTGAAGTGTACGTGTCTTCCTGTAGCAGACCCGCCACAACCGGTAGTTGTCCCAGTTTCTCCTAGATATGTTCCTCGTTGAATAGATGTTCCGTCCTTGATCTGAGCCGTATTCTGAAGGTGGTAGTAAGTTGTCTGCCAACCATTGGACTGCCTAACCTGAACTTGCGAACCGGAACAAGTCTTGTAAAAAAGCCCTTCAGTAGCTGCCTTAACTTTTTGATCTCCTCCGCTAAAGTCCAAAGCACTCCGTACATTATTACCCGGGTTAGCCGAATTGCGAAGATGTGGTCCTTGGTTAAAATTCCATGACTGACCAGGTGTCCAAGGTAAAGATAAATTGGCGCTATTATCACCCGCCAAGGCAACTAGCTTACCGCCATACTGAAAATTACTGCTCCCAAGAACTCTCTTTTCCTCATCACTTACAATATCTTTTGGAGCCTGGTTAATCCAGGTACTGAAAGTTGGTGTAAAGTCAATGGCAGCAATCCACCCACTTTTTGTCTTTTGCGCTAACCACAACCTTGTCCAAGGTGCGCCTTCTCCTGAAGCATGAGGAATAGAAATTGAACCAAAAGCCCAATTTCCAGTTGCATCTACTCGCTTCACTTCGTTGAATACTTTCTCGGTAGACGGTGCGCCTTTTAATCGCGCAGCTTTTTCAACCGCTTTGTCAACATTAGCATCTCCTTTTTCGGCCATGAAAGTATCTCCTGGCGGGAAAGAAATGCGAGGCAATTCTTTGCCCATAATCAGCAATAAAGTTGAAACCGAGCCAAGCAAAAGTATGGCTAATTTGAATGGCAGTCTTTTGGCGATCGTAGTCATAGTTATTCAAGAGGTAATTTGGTCAGAGTTTCAGACACAGCACTTTCAGCCCAAGCTATAATGCTGGACTAATAGCTAAAAGCGCTGGATGCGGGTGAAAGGTTTGATTTGCTTCTGCTTGTTTATTGGGATAAGGTTTCAGGCAATATGCGCGTGGGATAATTTTTTTGGCGATTTGCGATCGAGATCGCCTGGATAGCTTGTTACTGCTAAGCTTTCAGGCGATGCGCTACTCGATCGATCTCATCGATCTGCATAATCTCCCTCTTGCAGCACCAATAAGCTTAGTGGCACACTTCAAAAAACTGTATATATTTGGAATAAGAAGCCAAAATGCCCAACTTTTTTAACAAAGATAGCATCCCCAGGCTGCCGGAACGCCCAAATAACATTGATAAATTCTGCACGTATCTCTGTATCGTTGAACGCAATGGACGGATGGCGATCGAATGGAAAGATCGGCTGTATTTGAAACGCAATTTGGAATTATATGCAGCAAAAGCGCCAGAGTTTGCTAACTTATGTCGCCAGCAAGATAAAGGTAGGGGTATGGCATTATTTTGGATGAATGTGGCGCTGAATGAGCCACATTCTGCCATGCTGGCTTTGGAACATTTGGCGGCTTACTTTGAAGCAAGCTGCTATCAAGCAGCTAAAAATGTTTGGCAAAAGTCTAGCGATCGACCTTGGGAAGAATATCTCGATATTGCTAGATTTATGATTTACCATAAGGAGAATTTTTTGAAAGTTTTAGAGAAATACGATCTGGAACGAAAAGTTAATTTAGATACCTATATTCATGAGGTTCTGATCAAAACTATTAAATCAGAAGCTGCTGTTGGTCGGTTTTCCCCCTGGCGGTTGTTGTACAAAAAGAGTGAAGACGAACTGAAGGAAGCCTTAAAAAAAGACGGACAGCGGGAACCGCAAATTTCCAAGTTTATATTCGCTCGGAAATATTTCAAAAAAGTTTATTTAATTAACACAGTTCAAAACCCTGCCAGATTAGTTGGACAAAAATACCCTGCACCCGATGCAGAAGATTTCAACGAGATTGCGAAGTGCTACAATGCTGAAAAATTGCTACCTTCCGCACCCCATGAAGTATCTGCCAGTCCGGGTACTGTGACTGGCGAACAAATTAAAGAATGGATGGAACTTTGTATAAAAGCCTTACAACGTTATTGCTCAAATTCAATCAATCCTGTTTCTATTGAAGTCCTCAACGAGTATGGAACTGAAATAAAGAATGAAGATTCCGATCCTTCTAATGACGCGGAATGGCAGAGTTTTTGGGATGCGGTTGAGTCAGGCGATGCAGTTAATCGAACTGACGCTGCTTTTCGGGAAGAGATGGCAAATATTAAAGTACTGGTTGAAAAGGGAATTCAACAAGGAAAGCTGCAAACTTCTCACCAAAAAATACCGTTACTTTACTATGGTGTTGGCTTAACCCAAACTTTAATAGGAAAGAGATTGGGAATCAATCAAACTAATATCGGTCGCCATCTTTGTAAATACTACGAAATGCACCTGCTCAAAAAGTTAGGGGAAATTTCGCAGCCGACTGAATGGGTAAAGCCGTATGTATCGGGTTGGTTAGTGAAAGATTATACATCTCCTCGACACTCAGATTTGATTCAAGCAGCTTTAGTGGAAGCGCTCAAAAAATTTATTCCTGAATACCGAGAAATATTGCAACTGCGCTATGGGGAAAATTTGACTGAAAGGCAAATTTCTGCGCGGCTGTGCATAAATGAAGCGGAAGTTAAACAAAGAATATGTAAAGCACAGTGTTGTTTGGAATCTGACCTACTACAGGTAATCGCGCAATGGCAAGATAAATATGTAAAATCCTGGCTTTACAGGTTTTACAAACTGACTGTTTATTCAGTCCTGGAATCAGGACTAATAAATCTTTCAGAGGAGTGTCAAGATGTTGTCATATATTCCTATTGTCAGAGGCGCAACGAACAACAAACGGCAAAGCAATTAAATTTAGCTGAGCATCAGGTGAAGGAAAAACTCTGCTTAGCTCAAATGCAGTTGCGGGATACTGTAGTTGATTGGGTTCAGGAAAATTTGGATATTTCTCTGGATAGAGAAGCAGAACTCTCAAAAGTCAATATAATTTTGCAAGAATGGTTGCAAAATTTGTACAAATCAAGTCAAGGAGCATGAAATAATGTTTAGTTTAAATCAAAGAGAAACAGCTAATTCTGATTTTCTGTTTTTAGATATTGGCCCTGAAGACTTACAAGAAGCATGGCAACAATCTCAAAAACAATCGAATGCGATCGCACGTCATAATGCCTATCTGAATTACGTTTGTTTAAAAAATTTCCTGAATTGGTTTGCAGAAGAATCTGAATGTGAAATATCAGTATGGCCTAGCTTTAAAAGGCTAGCAAATATTTGGGAAATTGTCAACGGTTCGGCAATTCAATTAGGTCAAAATCGGCTGGTGTTAATTCCCAACGATGATGCTGAAGTGGAAAAGTTGTGCGTACCGCAGGAATGGGTGGATATTCCTAATTGGGTGGCTGACTATTATCTGGCGGTATCGGTAGTTTTGGATGGAGATGAGGATGAATGCTTCCTCAAAGTATGGGGTTTTACGACTCATCGTCAGTTGCGGAATAATGGCAGATATAATGAGAGCGATCGCACCTATAATTTGCCAATCAAATATTTAACAGCCAGCCTCAACGTGATGCAAGTAACATTCGGATTGAACGTGCAGCAACAAGTCCCCCAGTTGCCAAGTTTATCCCATGCAGAAGCAACAAGATTGTTAGAAATTTTGGGTGACCCATCTCTTTATTCTCCCCGCTTGCGAGTGGATGTACCGTTTGAAAAGTGGGCAGCATTATTGGATAATGATGAATGGCGACAAAAGTTATACGATCGACGCATGGGACGTTTGGTTGAGGTAGCTAGTGCAGCGCCAGTAAAAAATTTGGGTAAATGGTTTCAAGGAATTTTTGAGGCGGGTTGGCAGTCTCTCGATACACTTATAAATACAGAGTCGAGTAATTTAGCTTTTGGGTTTAGAAAACGCGATCGCAAAAGAGAAGAAACAAAGGTGTCTGTCGAGGGAATCAAGCTGATCGATTTGGGAATGCAACTGGGAAATCAATCAGTGGCGCTATTAATTGGTTTGACACCGGAGTCGGGGGAAAAAGTCGGGATTCGGGTGCAATTGCATCCCGCTAGGGGACAAATTTATCTACCGCCAAATATCAAATTAATATTGCTCTCTCAATCGGGTCAAGTTATCCACGAATTGCAATCGCGCCTTCAAGATAATTTCATTCAATTGAAACGGTTTACTTGTCCGATGGGAAAAGGTTTTAAAATCCAAGTGGCGATGGAGGAAATGTCTATTACAGAAGATTTTGCGATCGAAGCTTTTGGAAACGATAATTATGAGTAAATTAGTGATATTAAACCTGGGGAACGGTAATTTGCTCGAAGGGTTTCCTTTTGTGACCGTTCAGCTACAGGAGGAGGGCAATTCTAATTGGAGACAATTTACAGGTAGTTTACCAGCTAGCGCCGATATTCTCGACATTTACCGCCGTTGGCAATTGCTTTATGAATTGCTTTACGAAGCGCGTTCTATCAATGTGAGTTTGCGGCAATTTCCCAGCGCCGATGAAGACATCAAACTAGATGAAGTTGATGTTACTCACGTTTCTGATGCGGAGTTCAACGAGGTATGTCAGAAATTCCAAAACAAAATTGATAGTTGGTTGGATTCTGAGGAATTTCGCCATATCGATCGTCAACTGCGAAAGCAATTAGCACCTGAAGATCGCATTCGCGTCATTATTCAAACTGAAGACAACCAATTGCGGAAAATTCCTTGGCATCTGTGGCGGTTTTTTAGGGATTATCGCCACGCAGAAGTAGGTTTGAGCGCGTTGGAATTTGGGCCTGCAAATTCGGCCAAAAATAGCGCTAAGCAAGTCAGAATCTTGGCTATTTTGGGCGATCGCACTGGCATTGATGTGGAAGCAGATAAAAAATTATTGGAAAAATTACCAAACGCTCAAACAGTCTTTTTAGTAGAACCGCAACGCCGGGAATTGGACGAAAAACTTTGGGATAAACAGGGATGGGATATTCTTTTTTTTGCGGGACATAGTTCGACGCAAACAGATGGTGAAACTGGTCATATATATATAAATCGTGCCGATAGTTTAACGATTAATCAGTTAAGAAATTCTGTCAGTAAAGCGATAGAAAGGGGATTGCAACTGGCAATTTTCAATTCCTGCGATGGGTTGGGATTGGCGCAGCAATTAGACGATTTGCATATTCCCCAAATCATTGTGATGCGGGAACCAGTTCCCGATAAGGTAGCGCAGGAATTTTTGAAGCATTTTTTGAGAGAATTTGCTGAAGGTCAGTCGTTTTATTTAGCAGTGCGAGAAGCGCGAGAAAGATTGCAGGGAATCGAAACTGAATTTCCCGGTGCTAGTTGGTTGCCGGCAATTGTTGACAATCCCGCGCAAATGCAGTTGACTTGGGAAAAATTGCGGGATAAAACTAAACTTAAAGAAACACCTATTATCCCATTGAATCGGCGGTCAAAACCGAAATTGTCAACTATTTTGATGGCGAGTTTTGTAGTAACTAGCTTGGTGATGGGAGTGCGATCGATCGGATGGTTGCAATCATGGGAGTTGCAAGCGTATGATGGAATGATGCGAATGCGATCGTCCGAACAGGCAGATCCTCGCCTGTTAATAGTTGGTGCAGATGAAGAAGATATCAGGAAATACAAACATCCTATCCCTGATGAAATACTTGCCAAACTAATAGACAAACTTCAACAACATCAACCGATCGCCATAGGTTTAGATATCTATCGCGATTTACCAGTACAACCAGGTTATCCAGCCATGATAGCTCATTTTGAGCAAAACAAACGCTTGATTGCTGTGTGTAAATATAAATATAAAGTGGATACAGAAAGTGTTAAACCCCCACCTAAAATCCCTATTGGACAAGTTGGTTTTAGTAATTTACCGCTGGACGAAGATAATATCGTTCGGACTTATTTTTTATCTCGCACGCCAAATATTATTTCTGATTTTGAGCCTTGCAAGACAAACTATTCCTTTGGCTTGCAATTGGCGTATCGATACCTGGATGCCAAAAAAATTCCAGTTACAACAACCGAAAAAAACTGGCAGTTTGGTAAAATTGTTTTTAAAAGTTTAGGAAAAAGAAGTGGCGGGTATCAAAAATTAGATGGACTGAGTAACAAAATGCTGCTGAATTATCGCGCTTCTCGCAAAATTGCCCAGCCAGTAACGGTAAAAGATATTTTAAACGATCGCTTCGAGCCGAGTTGGGTAAAAGATAAAATTGTTCTAATTGGCGTTACTGCTGAGAGCGTAAAAGACCCTCACAACACACCTTACGGCATAATGCGCGGGCTATACGTTCACGCACACGCGATTAGCGAAATTTTAAGTGCTGTGGAGGATAAGCGCCCTTTGTTGCAGTGGTTACCGTTGTGGGTAGATGCAATTTTGATTGGGATTTGGTCGTTGGTAGGTGCAGGAATCGTTTGGTTTTTGCATTCGTCACCGCTACGTTTTTGGCTAGCAATTAGTATTGCGATCGCTATTTTATATGGGCTTTATTTTGAATTGTTTATCCAAGGCTTTTGGCTACCGCTTGTTCCCTCAGCGTTGGCTTTACTGGTATCTGGAATAGGAATAGTATTTAGCATTACATTGCCAACTCAACAAGGAGAATGAAAATGTTTATCCAGGGAATAAAACTTGCCTTTACAATTACTTTGGCAACTGTGATATCCGCAGATTTCGCGATCGCCAATCTCATCGCTTCAACACCGCCGCCTGCGCCACAAACGGGTACGTCAGGAAGTCCGCAGTCAGGCGGAGCAACCCGTCCTGGCGAATCCAAATGTCCCAATGCAAACACTCGCCCGATCGCCTTCATACCTAAAGTTTTGAAAACTACGCTTGCATCTCCGACTTTTTGGTTTTACATTCCCTATTCACCTAATGATGTTGATTCTTTCAGTTTTGTAATTTTGGACGAACAGGATCGGTATGTTATTTCACCAAAGAGCATCAAATTATCTGGAACGCCAGGATTTATCAGTTTGCGTTTCCCATCTCAAACGTTTGAAATTGACAAAAATTACCGCTGGTATTTATCTATTAACTGCGATTCGCAAAATGAAGAAGATCGCATTTCTTTGCATGGAACTGTGCAGCGAATTGCATCCACTTCCACAGAAAACGTTAACTGGTATCGTCCTCTGGTGGAACTTGCCGAACGTCGCCGCACCAATTCAAGCGATCCAGAACTTAAAGCTGAATGGGATAAATTGATGGAGTCGCTGAATTTCAGTAATATTTCTGCTCAACCGATCGTTCCTTGCTGTTCCCTTGATTAAGTAGCTATTAGTCATTAGACATCTCCAAAAATTATTGTGGGGTAGGCATCCTGCCTGCCCTTTGAGATTATTTTGCAGGATATGTCTATTGGTCATTGGAAATAACTACTAACTTTTCACATCTGACAATTGACTAATGACTATTGCCAATTTCCTACTAAAATATAAGGAGCCCATTGGTATGGAGTAATGCTTGGTCTATCTTTTATAAGCTGTAATTGAGCTTGACGGAGCGCTTCAGTTTTCGGTGTATTTGGATTGGCAATTAATTGTTTGTAAAATTGCACAACTAGATCGGCAGTATAATTATCTTCTGCTCGCCATAAAGAAGCGATGGTACTGCGTGCGCCTGCTCTCACGGCGACGCCAGCCAGTCCTAAAGTAGCTCTTGTATCGCCCTTAGCAGTCTCGCAAGCAGAAAGAATTAGTAATTCGATATTTTGAGATTCCCTTTGGTTTCTAGTTTGAAGCAAATTGTCTAAATCAGTGACTTCAAGGCGTTTACCCCAAGCAACAATATAAGTTCTTTCTGGATTTGAACTGAATTCACCGTGAGTCGCGATATGAACTACAGAAAATGGCTTTGAATTGAGCTGCAACTGCAAATTTATATTCGTAAAATCTCGATCGAGCAGAATTTCAGTCGGTATGTTTTTTTTGACTTCTTCTAATTCAGTTTTTACGTTGGGTAGTGGGAGAAATTTTTGCCCATCAATTAGTTGTTCAGCGCTCACTCCAGCACCCAAAACCTTTAATTTTTTCCGTGCTGTAGGTTGACTTTTTAATAGTTGCAAACCGGGTGCTAAGGCTATAGCGTAATTCTCAATTAAATATTGCTTTCTGTCATAAAGAGCCGCCATTGGAATATTTCGCAATTCCCCATCTAGGACAAATACTAAAGTTTTGACTCCACTTTTTTTCAACTCTAATTCAGCGGGTCGGATTAACCAGTCATAAACTTGTGCGGATAATTCCTTAACTTGGCTTGAGGGATAATACTTTTTGAGTTCTGCAAGCAGTTCTTTGAGAACTTTTTTCACTTCACTGCTATGTATAGAAACCGAGTAGTAATGCAATTCTTCTTGTGGCAGCTTCAGAATAACTGCCAATTTATTTGGTAAAATAATCGGATAAATGGCTGCGGCTGTCACATCATCTCGATCGAGAATTTTGTCTATTTGTTCTGGCTTAGCATCAGCACAGGCATCTCTTAAAAAATTATCTAATTCTGCTAATTGTAAATCTTCGATCGCTTGACGAGCCAGAACTAAATTGGCTTGACTCAGTTCATTTCGATCGGCTTCAGGTTCTAAGAGTAGCTCAACTAACTGTCGATAAATTGGTTCTACTTCATCTCGAAAGTTGAACTGAAGATCGGGATTGAGTGCAGCTAAATCTTTGCGTAAAAATTTCAGATAATCAACCGCTCCACTATAAGCTACAATCGCACGCTTTGGATCGTTTTGCATCTTGAGACTGAGCCTTCCCAATTGCCATTCCAAGCGATAGGCAATCTCGTTTAATAGGTGAGATTTAACAATAACCAGCGCTTTTTCAGCAATTTCTTTAGCATCAGATAATTGCTGGTTAATTTCGTAAATTTCTCCTAAATTTACTAGCGCATAAGATTGCGATCGCGCATCTTTTAATCTTTCAGCTTGTTGCGCCGCGATTGTCAATAACTTTCCGATATATTCCCATTCAGGGGGCTGACTTAGTAATGTGTTTGTTTCTTTTTCTTTCATGCACAGATTGGCGAGCGGAGGTAGCGGAAACGAAAGATTCGATCGCTCTTCTTTCCCCATTTTTTGCAATTTTAGGCAAGTTAAACTCTCAGCCAAATATATCCGAGCGTAAACAGCCTCCAAATTAGCAGGTAATTTTTCAACTTGCTCCTTAATTTCCTGCCACAGTTCATCCAGATTAGAGCCAGGATAATTTTCAATCGAAAGGCTGAACTCATTCAGTTTCGCTCGCAGATCGAGCGAATCCGAACTAGATTTAGCAATCGCCAGAGCGTAATGTTGTAAAGCTTCTTTATAGTAATTTTCACTCTTTTGTTTTTCCTGAAAATTTTGCGCTCTTTTTCCCAGAGCGCGTTTAGTATTGCCCAAACTAAAATGAGACGCACCGATTTCTTCATTAAGCGACAAATAATTAGCGATTTCCAAACTTTGCTCCAACACCTTCTGCGAAGTTTTGAGAGCGCCTACCATTCGCAGAACATCTCCCAAATTCCTCAATGCGATCGCCCTGTGTGGAGTAGCTGGTAAAATAGGGAAAAATTCTTTCACCCGCTCGGACATTCCATCGCGAATTAAATTTTTACATCCGATATTGGAACGTCCCAAAGCTTGCAACAAGGAAGTGCAAGCGCGGCGATAAAAACCGTCTGCTTGCGAATCTCTGGCTGTTTCGATCGAATTGCGACTAATCTTTTCTCGATGGTTTAATTGATTGATATAGGGTACTTTGCCAAAAATAGGCTCCGCGACAATACACAACAATACTGTCACCAAAACAAGCAAAATCATTTGAATATTTTTGTGTATAAATTTTCCCAACTTCATCACACACCTGCACGACAAGCGACTGAATATAAAGAACCGTAAGCCATAGCAGGCAATTTATCTGTGAGAATAATCTCGCCATTCTCACCAACAATCCACCCTTGAGCTTCTACAATTTGCTGAGTTGCAGAATCTGAACTGCTGCGATCGATCTCCACACCTAGATTAAGCGCTTCTCTGGGATTTGGCGGTAGACCACCCCGTCCGACATAAATAAATTCCAACTTTTCCCCAACTAAAGAACAAAGATTTTGTGTAACTTGCGAAGGCGCAAAATCTTGTGGAAGTTCAAGTAATCCTTGCGTGGGGTCAACATCCGGCGTGTTAATTTCCACCACACCATTGAATTGAGGGCCAAGTTCAGAAGTGGCTGTAATATCACTTGTTATTTCTGAAAGGTTTTCCCGGTATGCAGTGCCAAATATTCCTTGCGTATTCACTGTAACTCGACCGCCAAAACCGCGTGCAGCATTAGCAGTAATATCGCTATTTTCTAAAGCTGCTATAGTGTCGGTATTGATGGTGATATTGCCACCTGTAGAAGTATCGGTGTTAGTGGTAATGCTGCTATTTTGGCGCAGTTGAATGTTGTTTGAGGTTAATTCTATATTGCCGAAATCACCACTTCTAGTATCAGTCGTAATCAATGCTCGATCGGCAAGAAAAATCAAAGGTGAATTTACCTCAATATTACCTGCTGCACCAGTTCCAGGAGAGCGAGTCCGAGCCAACAAACTACTCTGAAAAGTATCATTATTGGGGGATATTTTTATTCCGATTAATTCCACAGATTCAGAAGCGTTAACCGTCACACTTCCCCCTGCACCTGTACCCAAAGTAGAAGCTGCTACCTGTGCGCCATCTTGAACAATTAACCGCCTCGCATTAATTATTAAGTTTCCGCCATTTCCAGCTTTTTCCATTGTTCCATTAGTTGTAGCCAATAAACTGCTAGGTGTAAATATTCCTTTTTCCCCTTGAGGTTCTGGTGAGATTCCGCTCAATTCCACTAAATCGGCTTCTGTATTTCCGACCCCACGAACTGTCAAATTTCCTCCTCGTCCTATATCCTCAGTAGAAGTTGATATTTGTCCGCCATCCCGCACGCTCAACTGTCTAGTTTCAATGGTCAAATTGCCAGCATTTCCGGTTGCTTCATCATTTGCTTGTGCAAATATCCCACTGCTATAACCACCGCTACTTCCGCTCAATTGCACTAAGTCCGAAGCACGAATAAACAAATCTCCGGCATTTCCAGATCCAGAAGTAGAAGCTGATATTTCTGCTCCATCCAAAAGTTTCAACTCTCCAGTAATAATTGTCAAATTACCGCTATTTCCAGTACTTCCAGGTTCAGACTGAGTAAGCACGCCGCTAGCAAATAGATCGTCAGCTGAGCTAATAAGTTCCACCGACTGGTCAGCGCGAATGATAATATTTCCCCCTCGACCATCGCCCAAAGTTATAGTTGATACCTGCGCTCCTTCTCGAACAATTAAACGTTGGGTTTCAACGAGCAAATTTCCCCCATTCCCCGTGGCTCCTGGCTTGACTTGAGAAGACAATCCGGTAATCGAGTTATCTTCCGTTTCACTACCGATGAGTTCCACAAAATCCGAGGCGCGGACAGTAACATTCCCCGCATCTCTGGAGCCAAAAGTAAAAGCGGCTACATCTCCCCCATTAACAATCAATCGCCCGGTTTCTACGATCAAATCAGCGGCTTTCCCCTCATCAAAAACCTGACTCAACAAACCGCTGCGAAACAACTTATTATCAGCTGTAATTGTGTTGCCGATCGCTTCTACAGAATCGGAAGCTTTTACAGCCAAAACACCTGCCTGTTCCATTTCCCTGCTAATAGCTAAAATTGCCGAACCATCCCTTAGCAATACTCGCCGTCCTGACAGATAAATTTCACCACCGTTGCCACTAACATATACAGAAGCTGCATTTGATAATTGAATATTCCCATAATCTATATTATTTTCTCCATTTTCAATATTTAGTTTTCCGTTATTACTAACAACTAACAACTGACCGCTGACTACAGACCAAACCTCAATTATACCCCCAGTTACTGTCAGATTACCGCCTTCCAGAGAAAGATCTCCGCCTACAAGTGCCAAGGTATTTCCAGGCTTCACCTTCAGGCCATCGGGTCTATTAGTACTAATAACTGCTTCGTTTTCATCTCTTGTGAGATTATGACCCCCACCTTCAACCCTAATCCCACCTCTTGTGGATACAGGCGTCCCGCCTGTTGTTTCTCCAAATTCACCTGTTGTTGCTCCAAATTGCAAGCCAATGGGTACATTTATTGTTAGTAAAGGTGGAGCTTGGGGATTGGTGGCGCTGAACTCAGTGCCATCTTTAAAAATTATACTATTAGCTGTAGTCGCTAAAAATGAACCGCCAATATTAAGTGAAGCGTTGCGGCCAAAAATAATTCCGTTCGGGTTAATTAAAAATAAGTTAGCAGTGCCATTAGCTTGAATTAAACCATCAATATTCGATTCAAAACTACCAGTCACACGACTGAATATATTTTGAATCGTTACAGCGTTATTGAAAAAAGCTGTACTTTCGGTAGGAACAGAAAACTCGCGAAAGCTGTGGAAAAGGTTATTACCTACTTGCGTTCCGCCTTCAATGCGGTTGATATTGCCGTCCGGAATAACAATAGAATTATGGGGAAGTGTGGCATCTGGAACTATTTGTGCCAATGTTGGACAGGTTGTAGTCAAATAGCAGAAGGCAATACTGCTAGCAAGCCAAAATTGGTAAGCACCCTGTTTCATTGACGCGATCGCACGAAAAGACGTTTTTATTTTACAGCCTTTGAGTTACAGAGAAACCCGGTTTCTTCAAGAAACCGGGTTTCTGGTCTGGTGAGTGTGGTACAGAGAAACCAGATTTTTGAGAAAAACCCGGTTTCTGATACAATTGACTAAGCTTGAGCAATTGCCTGTTGAAACGCTTTCAGAGCCTCCAGTTTAGAAGCCATCATCACACAACGAGCCAGCAGGTCAATATCCAAATCTGGCAAAATTGCCGATCGCTCGATCCGATCGTATCCAGATTCCCGCAAACGGTAGAGCCTAAATAAACCATCTTCCCAAAACCAAACTTCAGGGACACCTAAAACTTGGTAGCGTTTTAATTTGCGATCGCTACCACTGGTAAAGATTACTTCTACAACCAAGTCAGGTTTAGTCGCGGTTGAGCTACCAATAGCAAATGATTCGTCTGCTTGCGCGGAAACTTCCTCTTCCTTTTCTTGCGTAAAGCTGCCTAATGGGTTGAATTCAATATTTTTGTTCAAAAAATACACAATGAGCAACCCTGTAATCATACGGCTGATTGATTCGTGGTCAGGGGAAAGTGTCAAGATTTCAATTTCTCCTTTGTAATAAGCTAATCGAATGCCTGGTGAATCGGCAAAGCTTTCCTGAAGTAATTTGAACTGTTGCCAACTCATACCAAAATGAACTAGCCGTTGGTCTTTTGTCTTGTCTAGCGTTACCGTCATAACGAAATCTCCTTACTCTTATCACAAGCTTTACTGACGAAGGCGATCGCAAATAATTCAAATTACGTACAATTTTTAAGCATCAGGATCGATTCCCAATTCTCTCAGTCGCGCCGCTAGCATTTCCGCTCGCGCTTCCGCTTGTTCAGCACGTTGGCGTTCTTGCTCTCTCAGTTGAGCCAATTCTACAGAAGTCATAAATCGATCGCCATTAGGTGCAAAAATCTGGAGTTCTTCTGCGATTTCAAACCTGATCCCCAGTCTGGGACTCACCCACCCTTCGATCGGATCGATTACTTCCAATCCTAAATCCGATCGCAACCATCCCGTCAAGTCTACCGTGTCTGGATTGTAAATATAATATTCTTCCACACCATAACGGTTATAAAACTGAAGTTTTTTTGCCATTTCTTTAAGTGTGTTTCCCGGCGAAAGAATCTCAAACACAACTTGGGGAGGGATGTTATCTTCGTTCCACTGTTGGTAGGAACCGCGCTCGCCTTTTGGTCTACCAACGACTACCATTGCATCAGGTGCTTGACGAGTTTTGTTATCTTTTTCGACGGGATACCAAAGTAAGTCGCCAGCGACAAATACGTTGGGATCGTTGGCAAAAAGGATTTCTAAATTTTCTTTAAAAAAAACAATCCATTTAAATTGTTTCGTGTTGTCTGATATGGGATTACCGTCGTTTTCGGGGTAGACGATCTCGGTTTCGGTGGGAGTTGCGAGTTGCTGGATCATAAGCCGACTTTTTAAGTGCGATCGTATTTATTAATTGTATCGCGTAACTAAAAGAAGAGATGGTTTTGAACACTTGAAGAAACCCGGTTTTTCAGAAAAACCGGGTTTCTTGCCCTAAACAAAATCCTGTAAATTTTCAGTCCATTAAAATGGACTTTCGCTGTTAGCCAGGGGTTTGAACCCCTGGCTAACAACTAAATATCTACATATTGTTTTTGACCCACAATTGCTGCCGAAATCCACTGGTTTGTGCCTTTTATGCGATACCATTCATTACTTTTTGTTCCTAACTCTGCCGTATAATCTACCCATTCTCCTATCGTCCATTTGTCAAAAGTTACGGTTTTGGATGTTCCATCATACGGAATCGTACCAACTAGAGAATAACTGGTGCCAGGGCCGGAGCGAATATTCGTCGTCGTAGTTGCTAGTAATCTTCCATTAAATGGAATAATTTCCCAAGACAAATCTAAGGCCGCATCCCCACGTTCTTCATAGTAATTGAAGTACATATCATACAAACCATCTTGAGATACTTCAAAATCAACTGTTGTACCTCCATAAGCTTGCTGCCATTGATCTTTAGGTGTGATATAAACCAATTGATTAGTATTTGCATTCTTGGCAAGTAACTGGAATCCGTCATCAGCAGTTACTTTTGCTCGATATTTCACGCCTGCTTCTAAATTGGTTTGAGTGTAGCTTTGAATCGCATAGTTGTTATCAGGCAAACGTACATCGTTATTTAGAGATTCGTAGTCAACGTCACTAAATTTGATTCCTTTTTTGCCATCGCTGCGAGTATTAGATCCTTGATCGACTACACCAATTATATTGTTTTGGCTGTTATAGAAATCTTCAGGAGGTACATTTCCTAACTTTCTATCCCACCAAAAGACTGTCGATTCCCAGCGTTGGGATTCATTAACTGAATCTTGGAATACTTTAGCTTCTTCTACTTTGATATCAACTACTGCACCGATAGCTCTTTCGTAGTATTGGACATAGAAATCATATTCTCCAGATTCGGGAACTTTGAAAAAGATTGTTCTGGGAGGCATAGCAGTGCTACGATCGCGCCAGTCTGCTCCATCACCACCTAATACTACGCTATCGCCAGTCCATTGCCCAGTTTGAACATTTTTAAGTCTGAACCAAGTTCCATCATCAGAATCAGTGGTAATCTTGTAAAGTTTACCAGCTTCAAAATTAGCACGAGTCCAAGCTTCCATTGCAAAGTTATCAGTTTGGACACTGTTTGTAGGACTTCCATCCCCCCAATTTTGATATAGACGTAAGCTTCCATCACTACTTCCTTGATGTTGGTCGCCCAAATCTAGGATAGCTGCTGGATTGCTGAAATCGTAGGTGGTGCGATCGGCTATATTTGCAGAAGTGCGATTGATAAATTTGGCAGTCCAGTTATTTGTAGGTATTTGAGCCGGAATTTCTACAATACCTTGGCGAATCCAATTTTGGTCATTCGGCATATCATTCCACAGTCTAGTTGCAAGAAATTCACTAAAATCTTCACCTTCAGGTGTATGGAGAGTGTTATCTGGTTGCAGAGGACGCCAATTGATATAGTTAACTGGTTCTCCACTCACCCACTTATAATTGCCTTCCTTTGCATTGTAAATGGGGCTATCTGTTAAACCCATCCATTTAGAACTTCCGCCAAAGGTGTTAAATAACCAATTATTCTCCGCTGCATCATTAATTGTAACTAGGTTGCCACCTGCTGCTTTTGCCTGTTCTTGTGCGCCTAACCAAGTATCGGCTGTACTTAGGAAATATTTATTCCCAGTAGCAGAATTAGTATAGATGATAGGGTTGATAGGTGAAGTATTGCTATTAGCGATCGTCGCTGTTGCTGTTTCAGATGGAGCAACATTGTAAGCAGCATTCCCCAAAAGTTTCACCGCAATAGTTTCATCACCCTCTACCTGGTTGTCAGCAATTGGAATAATCGGAATTGATGCAACTGATGCACCAGCAGAAATAGTAATATTACCCGTCAAATTCCTGTAGTCTGTGCCATTAATTGCATTACCGAAAACTGAATAATTTACTGTTAGCGGATCTGTTGTATTGCCGATGCGAGTAACAATGAGTTGCCCTGCATTACCATCTTCTCCAGCTTTAGCATCGGTAGCTCGAATTGTAACTATAGGTTTAGTGAGAGTCGCGGGGTCAATTTCGATAATACCTTGAGTAACGAAATAGTCATGTTTTAGATCGTTCCATGTTCCACCAACTCCTTGATTGATATGAACAAAGTCTTCTCCTTCAGGAGTAAACTGAAAGTTATCAGGATTGGCTCCATCCCAGTTAGTATAAGTTACAGGTTCTCCACTTACCCATTTGAAACTACCTTCAGTTGTTCCATATATAGAACTATCTGTCAATCCAATCCAAAAAGGTTTTTTACCAAAGGTATTAACTAACCAATTATTTTCAGCAGCATTATTAACTGTAACCAGGTTTCCCCCTAATGTCTTCGCCTGTTCTTGAGCGCCTAACCAAGTATCAGGCTGACTCAAAATATATAAATGACCATTGGCAGGATTGGTATAAACAAATGGGTCATATTGAGAAGTGTCAGTCCTGTTTTCAATAGTTACCGTTCCGATCTTATCAGTACCTAAATTATAGGCAGCATTATCAATTAAACTGACCTCTACTGTCTCATTTCCTTCCACCTCAGCATCAGCAAGCGGAATAATTGGAATTGTCGCCATTGTTGCACCAACCGGAATTGTTATGCTACCGCTAAGAGTTTTGTAATCTATGCCATTAATAGCATTTCCTGCAATAGAATAATTCACAGTTAATGGTTTATCTGTATTACCTGTACGGGTGACAACAAATTGTCCGGCATTGCCATCTTCTATGGCATTGGAATCTTTAGCAGAAATTGTGACAGTGGGTTGAGTTCCGTAAATATTCAATTTCCAGGAATTCCAATACCCCTGAATCTCGTTGTCTTCCAAATCGTAAACCTGTAACTTCCATTCTCCCTTAGACGACTCACCCCAGTGACGCGCAGAAGTAAAGTTCCACGTAAACACATTTGTTTTTGCATCAATATTATATGAATCCGGGTCATTGGCGAGTTTGTGCGGTTCTGCCAAAATCGACTCTGTACCGTCTGGAGAAGTTAGCACCACTCGCAAATCGCCCCAGTATTGCCACTTTGCAGAGCCGCTGGTAAGAGGTTTAGTATTGAATTGTACCTCGACTTTTTCAACAGTGATATCGCTATCAATATTAATCTTTGAAAACAATCCTTGATTGTTGTCATCAAGAATAGTATCGAGTACATTTTTGACAATACTGGAACTAATTCTGACCTCTTGGTCAACAGGCTTCCAGTTAGTAGCAGCACTCACCGCCGCCGCCGCATCAATAGCGCCAAAACCATAATTGTGGTTAACCCAACGTCCTGCACCATTTTGTTTCCAATCTTCATTATTCGGGTCATTTTTCTTAGCAGTATTCACCAGAATATGCTGCACATCGCGCCAACTTAGATTAGGATTAGCCTCCAACATCAAAGCAACTACACCCGATACTAAAGGCGCTGCGGAAGAAGTACCGCTAAAACGACTGGTGTAATCAGAGGGATCGAAACCTTGGTTTCCCAACATATCGGTTGTGGTAACACCAGCAGGCTGATTATCAGATTTATTGACGGAACTGGAATAAGCCGAAACTAACAGCGGCGCTCCTTCTTCGCTGTACCAAGTATACTCGCCATTGTGATCGATCGCGGCTACTGGTATAACATACCTAGAATTGGCAAACCCATTGTAATTCACATTACCGCCATCCCACCTATTATTGCCACCCGCAAACACATAAATATTACCCAATTTGTTTTGTCTTCCCTCGGTAACTCCTGTCTTTATCGCTGCCAAACTCTGCGGTGAAGCACTTAGCGCCTCTTCTTCTTTCCAACTGTTATTGTAAATATCGATATTCTGATTCTTGTAAGACAGAGCATCGGCTATTTGTTTATCTGTCACCTCATCAGCAATTAGCCGCAATCCCGCTAAACCTGCATCGGGAGATACACCAGTCACACCCATGCGATTGTTACCACTAGCTGCTGCTATCCCGGCCACAGATGTACCGTGCGGATTGTAAGTATCTAACTGCATCCCCCAATTATTAAATTGACCGCCAATTCCGTTAAACTTATTGTCTGCAATTCTTAAATTCCAGTTACCACCTGCATACAGCCTATCAAAATTGGCAAGTTTATCCTTGGGATAAAAACTGCCACTAAAAGGTGCATCTGCCGTGACATCTTGGATGGATTTATTTGCCTCGTCATCTAATATCGTATTCAAGAAATTAGCACCATTACCGCCCACATTCCTGAAAAGCTCGATCGGGGGTATATCCCCATCCTCTCCCCCTCCAGGAAGTCTCTTATTGCGAGTGCCTCCCGTCGTGACAAGAGGATCGAATACAGGATTGTCTGGACTACGCAGCCAAGCATCTAACTCGCTGACCTGCGGATGTGCGATATTAAAACCAACATTTAAATCCGTTAAAACCCCAGTTAAAGGAGCATCGAAAAAGTAGTCGCTGTCACCGCGACCATCCTTAATTCGCTGCTTAAATTGCTTGATAATAGTAGTCTTGTAGGTAGGTGCGGCATCGAAATCGTAATTGAAATTCGGTTGTTCTCTATAGGAATAGATACCATTTGGGCCTACCGTTTCGTTAAAATCTCGGCTCAAATCCGATCGATAATTAGCTTGCAATTCTGGGTGGGTATATTGCACACCATCATCCACTATACCGATAACAACCCCTCTTCCCCGTACTGTTTGGGAGGGGTTTCCCGGAACGGGAATATCCCAGGCGGGTGTGACATTCGCATCAGCACCAACAGTACCTCCAGTTTGACCGATATTTCGCAAGTGCCACTGATCGGGGAACAATACATCATTGGGTATAAATTGCGGTGTTAATTGAGTAGGAACAAGCGGATAGAAAAATTCCACTCCCTCCTGTGAATGCGAGTTCAAAAGATTAACAGCAACATCCGGGGTAATATTCTCAGGAAATTCCCAGATGTAAGTGTTCGGGATATATTCCGTCGCACCTTTATCGACAATTCCCCATTGTTCGGCTAAATTCGGCAAGTATTTATCTGGAGTTACCCAAACTACCCATTGTCGCGTTTTGGCTAATGCTTCCGGATCGTAATTTTCCAAGTTAGCCGCATTTGCTATTGCTAATCTTTGTTCATCCGATAATTCGCTTTCACCCGGCTCTGTAATAATGGAAAAGTTTTGGCTATTTGGGGTACTGTAATTTCCGGCTTTGTCTTGCGCGATCGCCCACAATTGATAGCGACCTGGAGCTAAGTTTTTCGATTGTAAATCTACACTGAAATCAAACCTAGCTCTGTCTGGGCGATCGTATGTAAAATTTGGATTTTCTCCATGTCTAACATCACCAACGCCAAAACCTTTACCATCCAGCGTTCCCAACCAAAAATATACGTTATCTATATCGTTAGCGCCATCCGGATCGGAAACTTTTCCCCAACTGAAACTGATTTTTTCAGTATTTGTATAGAGAGGTAAAATACTGAATTCTAAAGATTCCGGCGCTCTGTTAATCGGCACTGGAGGTAATACATCTGGTGGTGTAATAATGCTAAAAGATTTCGAGACGATATTACTGGAATTAACTCCATCGCTTGCACTTGCTTCCAAATAATAGTTTCCTGCCGTTAATCCATTCCAACTATAGTTAAATATTCCCCAGTTATTATCCTCACCTTGCTGGAAGTTTGTCACATAATAATCCGTGGGTTGGCCGTCATCCTTTCTAACGGTAATATGTACATTTCTGATATCTGCCCAACCATTAGCATCATAAACTTTACCATCTGTCAAGTTTATAGTGTCGCCATAGTTATAAGCAGCCTGTAAGTTAAATTGCAGAGAATCAGGTGGTGTGTTAATTACAGGTTGTGGCACATCTGGCTCTGGTGTTTTCTGGACAGAAAAACTTTGAATAACCTCATTGCTAACAGCATTTGTTTTATCGTAAGCAACTGCTTTCAACTGATAATTACCAACCTCTTTAGGCAAATCGTAATTAAATCCACCCCAGTTTTGTTGCAAATCACTAAAATTAGCGATCGGATTACTTGGTAACCATTCACCATTATCTTTTTTTAGCCAAAACTGTACTTTACTTAAGTCGCCAAAACCATCAGCTTCATATACTTTAGCATCCGTAATGCTAATCTGTTCGCCAGCGTTATAGAGATTCCTGTCAATCCTGAATTGCAGTTGTTCGGGTGGTGAATTTACCCGAATATTTTTAATAAATTCGTCGCTTTGATGACTTTCTTGTGGGTGATTGTAGCCATATTTGTCGTAGGCGATCGCCTTGATTTGATAATTCCCAGGTGTGGTAGGTTTCCAAGAATACTTGAATGTCGCCCAGTTCTCATTCACCGTGAATTGACTGATAATATCATGTTTGATTTCATTACCATCTTTTAACCAGAACAACTCTACTTTATCCAAGTCTCCATTTTCATCAAAAACCTTAGCATCAATCAAATTAATACTCTCACCGGATTGATAAACCGCATTCGTATTAAACTGCAAAAACTGCGGTGGAGTATTGATATAATCCTTTAAATTTTCTCCAACTTCTGTATCGCGCCAATCCTTATCGGGAGCAATTACATCATCCAGTTTAACAGTAACTCCCTTAGCACCAGTTACCCGAAAAACCACATCATTATAATCTTTATCCGAGCCAGTATCAATCCGCTTATCCTCCATCACAAATATTTTGCTATCACCAGTCACATCCGCAATTTGACCGACTTGGAAAGCATCCAGAGGATTCGCAGTAGCGAGGGAAAATAAAGGAAGTTTTGCACCGCCAATCTTGGGATTATCAAACACTTCCTGCACAGTACCGTTGGGGACAAGCATAAAGCCAAATTTATCCCCAGGCTTCATATAAAAAGTTTTGATATTTTTATATTCTCCCGCGTTATAGTTATCTCCCCAAGGAAAAGTCGGACTAAATTTTGCTCCTTCTGTGCGATCGGCAATGGCTACATAGCCTTCAGTTGAATTGCTTAAAGACCGCCGCGAAGCTTCTTTAATAAATGCTTCTTTTCCCGGCTCGAATAACTCCATTCCAGTTAAACTGAAAATAGCTAATTCACCTTGATACCAGCCCCCATCAATTAAGTAATCTACTTCTACTTTTCCTGCTTCCCCGACAGTAAAATAACCCGATTCCACGTCCAAGCCAGTCAGGGGGTCGATATTCAGGGTGTAGTTAGTATCGCCACTCACTTGGGACAATTGTAGAGAATAGTCACCAGCCACCAAATTATATAGATTAATACCTTCTGGATTCGTGGCGTTAACCGAACCGCTGTACAAAATTTTACCTAAACTGTTCTTAAGTTGCCAGTCAACTGAGTCGCTCATTCCGGTGAGGGATAGCTTTAAGCTGCTGGGGTCAGTAAGTTTGAAGCTGTAGGTATCATCGGGGTACGCTATGCTAAGAGCGTCTGTACCTGTGTACTGGTTGTCGATCGAACCGATATCGAAAGTGGACATTTGCTGGCTCCTATAGCTTGAAGGGCGATCGCACAAAGCGATCGACCGATTCTTTTTCACTCAGCTGAAAAGGGCCACCAAAAGGAGTCTCATCAGCTGGTGTAGCTGCTGTCAGACATCCACACACCGATACTATTGGGGCATCATCAGCATATTTATGCGTTATATAGCTTGTATAAAAAACAAATACAGCCGTGAATATGCTTAGTTACGATCGGCCTTTAAATAATCTTTAAATATTGACCGTTAATATAAAGTTTTAATGAACTTATCAGTCCGTATTCGTCGAAGGCCCGATCTTCATCAATCGCCGTTTGTCCGCGATCGAGTACAGTTGAACTGGGGATTATTCCACAGGTAAAGTAGTCCTGTCACGATCGAATATCTTTCTTAAAATATGGAGATGTACAGATGGTATTAAGCGATGTGACGGGTCAACCAATTTCTGCAACCGATACATCAACAGAAATGATTTACGAATTGCGAACATACACGGTTTTACCTGGCAAGATGGCAGCTTTGCTAAAACGATTCCGCGAACACGCAATCCGACTGCTGGAAAAGCACGGTATGACGAATGTCCTCTACCTGACGCCGGAAGGTGAAGAAAAGGACACAAAATTAATCTACCTGCTGATGCACGAAAGCAAGCAAGCGGCTGAGAAAAATTGGGCTGCGTTCAAGAACGATGCTGAATGGCAATCAATTTTTGCTGAGACGGAAGCAAACGGCGCTCTTGTCGAGAAAATCGAAAGCCTTTACCTAACTCCCACGGAATTCTCCAACTTACCTGGACTTGTGCAGCGTCGCAATAAAGCTATTTCTGTAAAGTTCCTTGATGAGTTTTTCAACAAAAAAAACTTTGCCGTAGCCGAACAGTTCTTAACGGAGGACTACAAGCAGCACAATCCAGGTGTAGTTACCGGTCGTCAAGGGCTGATAGAATTCGCCACAGAGTTCTTAAAGGCAAATCCCGAACTGACGATGGAAGTTAAGCGTGTCATGGCGGAGGGAGACTACGTATTCCTACACGTACATCTCAAGTTCAATCCCGCAGACCGTGGTGCAGCTGTAGCAGATATTTACCGCATAGAAAATGGCAAAATTGCCGAACATTGGGATGTCATGCAGCCAATTCCCGAAACTGCTGCCAACGACAATACGATGTTTTAAAGGGCGTTGGGACTGCCGGCTGCTGTTAAAAAGTTGCACTAATTTCCGATCTCTTATGCTCTTTTTCCCAGTTTAGGCTCTCCAAAACCAGGGTTTTCCACTACAAGTAAGGAAGAGTCAAAATATTTACGATCGACTGCCTAATGAGTATTCCCTAAAGTTCTCTCTTTGATTGCCATCTATTCTGAGTACCCCAAGAGGTTTACCTTGTTGGTTTCTGACAACGTAGTACCATTTAAAGTCTGTGCGATTATTGAGCGTATTTAGCAATTTAGAATCGCCTTTTAAGGCTTGTGCGATCGCTTTTTCAAAGTCTTTGGAAACAATTAAACGTGCGAAACCATTTTTATTATCATAATTTCCCCAAGATGTATAGCTCCAGATGACCGAATTATCATTTGGATCGGGCACATAAAGTGTGAGGCGCTCAACAAAGGATAATTTATTAACATTTTGAACTAAGTCGTCAAGGGTTATCGGTACTTTATTTCTGGGAGGATTTTTCAAGGGTGCAATCTGCTGCACAAATTTACTGTTGAGGCTTTGAATTTGTTCGGATGCAATACGTTTAAATACTTTATTGCGATGAACTTGAATTTGATAATTAATTAAGGAAAGAAAGCCGATTAGAGCAGAAAGAACAGCTACCAGACCCGCCATATATGCCGCGTAGGTGCGCCGACGGGCTTCTGGTGCGATCGCACCAGAAGCATCTCTTTCTTGGCTAGGTCGAAGCGATGCCACTGCTTTGACTATTTCTTGAATGCCCAACACGAAAGTAATGGCGACACCAAACGCACTGAGAGCAACGCTGGCACCGAAGATTCCGTATAAAACAGCTTCAACTTGTGGGCTGAAAATATCCCATCTCAGTGCTGCATTGAAAATTCCCAGCACAACCAGCGTTGCGCCAATTATCAAGAGCGAAACCGTGATCCAAACGGTCAGCGATAATAACTTAACTCGCGATCGCATACTACTTTTTCCGATCGGATAATCTATGAGGCTGAAGAAGAGCAAACCGCAAAAAGAATTATTGATAATCTTCTCGCAGAAAGAAAGTAAATATTTTTCATCTTCAATAACTACTCCTGTACGCCAACTTCTTTGAGCAATTTCACAATACTGCGGTGGCCATTTAATTCAGCGATCGTTAAAGCCGTGTAACCACCCTTATTTTTGATGCTCGCATCCGCACCGGAGTCCAGCAAAAGTTTTACAGCTTCCACATAACCCCGCGATGCCGCCCAGATTGTCGCAGTAGCACCAAGACGATCTTGAACGTTGACATCAGCACCCGCTGAAATTAAAAGCCGCATCAGGGAGAGATCGTTTTGCTCAGATGCCTTTATCAAAGCAGTTTTTCCATCATCATCTGGAACGTTGGGATCGCCACCGCTATTGAGAAGTTCTCTCACTGTAGCAGTGTTTCTACGACCTACCGCCATAGTTAAAGGCGTCTCGCCGAGGTTTTTGGCGTTGGGATTGGCTCCCTTTTCTAGCAGAGATATTACAATATCGCTGTAATTTTGTAAAGCTGCTAAGTGTAGAGCTGTGTCGCCAAGTTCGTTTCTCACGCCAACGTCAGCTCCTCGATCGAGCAGAAGTTGCACTACTTCAGCATAACCTTCTACTACAGCCAGGTGTAAAGCAGTTTCGCCATCCGTATCTTTAGCGTTAACATCAGCACCTTTGTCCAGCAAAGTAGTGACAATAGCAGTATAACCGCCTGCTGCGGCTGCCATTAGAGCTGTCCATCCATCTAAATTTTTGGCATTTACATCTGCACCGGCGTTGAGCAATGCTTGTACGATCGCAGTGTGTCCCTGATCGGCTGCCAGCGTTAAAGCGGTCTCGCCCTCTTTGTCTTTAGCATTAAGGTCAATAATAGTTTGCTTGTGCGGCGGCAATATTTTTAAGTTATCCCACAAGCCGGAAGTAGATGCAGCCAACAACTGCTCGACGATCGATTTATAACCGGACTCGGCTGCTAACATCAGCGCGGTTCTGCCCTCTTGGGTTTTGGCATTTGCATCTGCCCCGCCAGCTAACAACACCTTGACCGCTTCAGGGTAATTTAGACCTGCCGCTAGAGTCAGAGCTGTTTCTCCGCCACTGGTTACATTTACCTCCGCACCAGCCGACAGCAATGCTTGCACGACCTCTGTGTGACCGTGTTCGGCGGCTATGGTTAAAGCAGTATCTTCATCTTTATCTTTAATGTTGACTTGGGCACCCGCATCGAGCAATATCCGTACCACCTGGGCATGACCTTTCAAGGCCGCTACCATTAAGGCGGTGCTACCGTCGATATTTTTGGCATCTACGTCTGCGCCGCTTGCCAGCAAAGTTGGAATGACATCAACTTGGTTACTGGCAGCTGCCAACATTAAAGCTGTTAGCTTGTACAATCTTCTAGGCAGGTTAATGTTTGCACCTGCTTCTAACAGCAGTCGCACAACATCTGTGTAGCCATTGCGGGCGGCAAACATCAAAGCAGTGGTACCGTCTTTGTCTGTGGCGTTGATATTGGCACCTTCAGCCAGTAGTACTTGTACTCGATCGATTTCGCCGTTTTGAGCTGCCCGTCTTAATAAGACATCTTTATCTAATGTGGAAGTCATGCCTGCGCCTCGTCACATCCCCAGCAATGTCAACTTAGCGTTAAATTAGGCTCTTGAGAAGACGGTGTTGCTGGTTGCATTCAGTTTATGCAGAATAATCATACAAATGTAGGACAAATTTAGGGCAAATCTAGGGATTCTTACCAAAGTTTGCACAGGATAAGGGCTGTGAAGAAGCCGACGATCCGTTCTTTTAACTGTCAAGCTTGCAGTTGCTGGGATCGCCTGCTAGAGCTATTAGCGGTAGTGATGAAAGCGCCTCCTTTGTTGGCAAATGCTGACAAACTAGCTCCAAGTCTTAGATTTATAGCAGATTTTTGCCGATTGGGTACCATACCTGGGAGGTAGCCGTAACTTTGCAAAGAGTCATTACGGAGTTTATGCTAACTTTTATAAAGTTCCTTAAGCAATCCGCCATTATGAGCTTGGAAATCCCCGCGTCCGTTAAAGTTTGGAGTCAGTTTATCCATCCCGTTGTCATGTGGGTACTTTTAGTCATATCCCTATATGCTATGTACCTGGGCATTCAAGTCCAACGCACGAGATTTGCAGAAGGGGAAACCAAGAAAGAGTTAATTAAGGGTAGGTATAACATCCGGCACTACCAAATCGGTTCTCTCCTTTTGGCATTGATGGTTGTTGCCACAGTTTTCGCTATGGGCGTTACCTACATTAACAATGGCAAGCTGTTTGTCAGCCCTCACCTACTGGTAGGATTGACCATGACAGCTTTAATTGCGACTTCTGCCGCTCTTTCTCCCTTGATGCAGAAAGGAAATGATTTCGCTCGCTACACCCACATTTTCTTGAATGTTGTTCTTGTGGGACTTTTTGGCTGGCAAGCCGTAACAGGTATGGAGATTGTACAAAGGATTATTAGCAAAATGTAATCTTTTGCTAATGGGCGATCGGTAAATGTTAACAGGGAAGAATGAAAATTTCTTCCCTTTTCCCATTCCATAAACCATACTGCTAAGCTGCCCGCTTTCTCGTCTTTCCTGGCATGGGCAAATTCAAGCTTGTATGAAAGTCTTGCTGCACTTTGTAAGTCAAGCGCCGGTTGACTTGGCGGACAATTTGAGCTAATAGCCGATCGCCCGTACTTTGAATCAAAGACATCGGCAAGCGGTAAATAAACCGAGGAAACTGAACGGTAACTTTTAGGTCTAGTTGCCACTCTACCTTCGTTACTCTATGGTCGCCCACGACAGCTTCCAAATTTCGATCCAATTCACTTGCCGTAGTTTCTACTAACCATTGCGTAGCGTTAAAGTCTACATCATAACCGGGAGGCACATAATTTGGTACGGCGATCGTGCGGATGCGGTATATTCCTTCTTCTGCCGGTAGCAACTCCAAACCAATTTTGGGTTCGACCACATAACCAAACGAACCAAAACGCCCGATCGTCAAAGCATAGCCATTTTTACCTATCAGTTCGGCTTGCATAGGGTGGGCGCAACGGCGAAACCATCCTTGGTGAGCATCTAAATAGTTGGCAACGGTTTGAGCGTCGGCATACATTTCCATATAATCTTCAAAGAAGCCGTGAAAGCAAACTGGCTCGATCTCGTTGGCTGTTTGTCCTGTTGATTGGTCAATATCGGCAGAATCTGGCACGATTTCCAAAATTGCTTCGCTACCCTCTAAGGATTGATATTCACTGTACTGTGATTGCATAGACGCTCTCCGGTGCGATCGATCTTTATGCCTATGTTCAGGATGCCCAATAAAAGTCAAAATTTACACCTAAAGTTGGAATCTTAACGGAAAGATCAGTATTGCTGGTTTCAAATTCATACAATGTAAATAAAAGTTGAGTGTCTCGTTAAATAAGTCCACATTTACCTAAGATAGCTTGAGAAATGAAAACATTTGTAGCAGGGGCAACAGGTCAAACAGGTCGCCGGATTGTCAAAGAACTTGTCGATCGCAATATTCCCGTCCGGGCTTTAGTGCGAGACATCGATAAAGCCAGAGACATTTTACCCGCATCGGCTGAATTAGTCGTAGGCGATGTCCTCCAGCCAGAGACGCTCAATACCGCCATCGGGGATAGCACTGTTCTGCTGTGTGCCACAGGTGCAAGTCCCAGCTTCGATCCGACAGGGCCATACAAAGTGGATTGCGAAGGCACCAAAAATTTGGTGGATGCTGCCAAAGCTAAGGGAATCGAGCATTTTGTCTTAGTTACTTCTTTGTGTACCTCCCAACTATTCCATCCTCTCAACCTGTTCTGGTTAATTTTAGTGTGGAAGAAACAAGCCGAGGAATATCTCCAGAAAAGCGGCTTAACTTATACAATAGTGCGACCGGGCGGTCTGCTGAATGACGAAAATCCTGACTCGGTTGTGATGTCTGCCGCAGACACCCTATTTGATGGCCGTATCCCCCGCACTAAAGTAGCACAAGTGTGTGTTGAAGCACTATTTCAACCAGACGCTCGCGATAAAATTGTCGAAGTTGTTGCTAAGCCAGAAGCCGCCCCAAAAAACTGGCAGGAGCTATTTGCTAGTGTGGCTTAATCGAATGGCACGCAAAGGTAAGGAGTGTCAAATTTGATTCAGCGATCGCGTCAGCGTATGCCTAAAGGGTCATCGCCTCAGCCTATACCCAAAACCTTAGCACCGCAAAGGCGGAAGCGTTTGCCACAAGTAAGGTTGACGGATTTATTCTTGAGGCGTGCGCTCTTCGGCAGTATTGCTGCTGTTGGGTTGATCTTTTTGTTGCAAATGTGCCAAAGTTCTCCAGAGAAGCGATCGCAGCGTGATTCTTCTTCTGGCCTATACGGCACAGTACCCCTAGTGATGAAAGGAGGCGACCCGTACATTCGCGCCTTGATGCGAACAATTTCCGCCAGCGAGTCGAATGTACCGCACCCTTACTCGGTCATTTATGGCGGTCAGCAGGTTAGCGATCTCAGCCGCCATCCCAATCAATGTGTCACAATTGTTACAGGCCCCAATGTAGGAAATTGTAGCACTGCGGCAGGTCGATACCAAATGCTCAACCGTACTTGGTATAAATTAGTGCGGCAATATCATCCCAAGCCGGAACGGATGCTATTTTGGACTGGCTACAGTTTTGAACCGGAATATCAGGATGCGGTAGTTTATGCTTGGTTAAGCGATCGTCAAGTTTGGGGAGTTGATATTGCCAAACAGTTGCGAGGCGGCAAATTAGATCGAGTTTTGCGGTTACTTTCCGGCACTTGGACAAGTCTAGGATATGGAATAGAAACTAATTCGATGTCTAAACATTTGCCCAAAATTTATCAAATCATCCTGCAAGAAGAACTACAAGCAGCAGAAAATTGAACATCGCAGTGAGTAACAAAAATCCCCCCATCTTTGCGAGTTGGGGGGTTAAATTATCAGGGTGCATCTACCTATTCTCTTGTTTCTTTGATTGCTAAAACAATCAGGATAAATTTGTCAGGAATTTCAGACCGTGCCATAGATAAAAAAAAATCCCCACCTTTGTGAGGTGGGGGTTTGAATTATCAGGGTGCATTCATCTTCTCTTTTCTGGTAGTGGTAGTAAGCATCAGGATAAATTACCGATCTTTTTGGCAAAAGTAGCGATCGCATCCGCCAACAAAAAACCCCCAACCCTTGTGAGGCGGGGGTTTAAATTATCAGGGTGCATCTACCTATTCTCTTTTTTCTCTCTTGGCGTTAGCTTTCAGGATCGTTTGACAAAAATTTTAGGGTGTCGGTACGATCGCATCCGCCAACAAAAAACCCCCAACCCTTGTGAGGCGGGGGTTTAAAATTATCAGGGTGCATCTACCTATTCTCTTTTTTCTCTCTTGGCGTCAGCTTTCAGGATCGTTTCACAAAAATTTTGTTACGGCAAAAACCGATCCAAAGCAGCCTTTAACTCTTCAATTTCCACCTCAATATTCCCTTCTTTAGCAGCGCGGGCAATACACTCGGTTAAATGTTCGTCGAGAATCATTCTCGCTACCCGATCTAAAGCACCCCGGACTGCGGCAATCTGCACCAGCACATCAGGACAGGGTTTACTCTCCTGTACCATATTCTTAATGCCTCGCACATGTCCTTCAATACGAGACAAACGGTTAACTACCCGGCGCAGCGACTCTTCCGAGTGAACGTGAGAATGAGTGGAATGTCCTTCCTCATGAGAATGATGGGTATGGATATGACGCGCATCATCTTTGCTTGCTTCATCACATCGGGGAGAAAGTTTTTCTTTCTCCGTATATAAAATTTCGTCTTTAGATCCAATCATCCTTAAGTCGTGGAACAGCCGTAATCAAGATCCTAACTTACAAAACAGCAAATATAATTTATCGCTGCATTTTGGCAGCAACTGACAGCCCCTGAACTGTAAAAATAATTTTAGATATCATCCTTTCTACACAAACGGAAAAACTTCATTAGCACAGCGGAGCCAAAAAATCAAGCTATGCAGAGTGAAAAAATCTATCACCTTTTGGGTAAGATCGCTCGTTATGGACTTGCCACTTTTTTAGGGGCAGTTCTGATCTCGGGCGCGATCGCAGTCCTACCCTCTCAAGCAAGCCCCAAGGCAAGTATAAATTCAGCTCTTCCCCCAGAGCAAAGCATTGGGCTAAAGGTTCCTCAAACAAAGCAAAGTAACAGTTTTGTAACCGCAGCAGTGAATCGGGTAGGCCCAGCCGTGGTCAGAATCGATACAGAGCGCACGGTTAGCAGGCGCTTAGATCCGTTTTTTGACGATCCATTTTTCCGGCGTTTCTTTGGAGAAGATTTCACCGCACAGCCCAGACAAGAACTGCTGCGCGGCCAAGGTTCCGGGTTCATCATCGACAAAGGCGGCATCATTCTTACCAATGCCCACGTAGTTAACCAAGCCGATAAAGTGATGGTGAGGCTGAAGGATGGGCGCTCCTTAGAAGGACAAGTACGCGGTGTTGACGAAATAACCGACTTAGCTGTAGTCAAGATTGATGCTCGGGATAGAGATTTACCCGTAGCATCGCTAGGCGATTCATCACAGGTGCAGGTAGGAGATTGGGCGATCGCAGTCGGCAATCCTTTAGGGCTTGACAATACTGTCACTTTAGGAATTGTCAGCACTCTGCATCGCTCTTCCACAGAAGTTGGCGTTCCGGATAAACGATTGGATTTTATTCAAACTGACGCAGCAATCAATCCCGGTAATTCTGGTGGCCCGCTGTTAAACGAGTATGGAGAGGTAATTGGAATTAACACCGCCATTCGCGCCGATGCAATGGGCATTGGCTTTGCCATTCCGATTAACAAAGCAAAAGAAATTAGCGTTGTTCTCGCACGGGGTCAAAAAGTCCCTCACCCTTATATAGGAGTTCAAATGATTACGCTAACACCGGAGTTGGCGAAGCAAAATAATGACGATCCAAATACACCTTTCACCATCCCAGAGGTGAAAGGTGTACTTGTGATGAAAGTTTTGCCTAACACACCAGCTGCTAGAGGAGGTCTTCGCAAAGGAGATGCGATCGTGGAAATTGATGGCACTCCCGTTACCAGTGCGGAAACTTTGCAAAATATAGTTGAATCTTCCCGTGTAGGTCAGGTATTGAATCTCGTTGTCCGACGTGGCTCTGAAACCTTGCAGCTATCAGTGCGGACAGGCGAACTGCAATCTTAGCTAGGAGATAGGTAAGAGAGGGCGTCCGGGTTAGGGGGAGCCAAAAGTCAAAAGTCAAAACTAGGAATTCCTTGCTACTATCAGATCTCTCCTCGCTCTAGCTTTCCCTTTGTGCCTCTTCCTCTTGTTTTTGACTTTTGACTTTTTAAGCCCTAATCCATATCGTCTTCGTCGTCCTCGTCATCTTCATCTTCGTCTTCGTCATCTAAATCGCTACCGATAAGTTCATCATCTTCTTCAAGAATAGAGGAAGAAAAGTTAGAGCCGTATGAGCCGTAACCTGATGAGCCATTGGAGCGCAGATTTTGCGAAGTTGTTTCCCCGTTCAAGGGTGAAATCGAATCCAAAGCCGATTCTACGCGGTAAACGCGAGCGGTGCGATCGTCTAAAATAACTTCTCCCGGTTCGTCATCGAGGACACCGCTGCCGTCGTAAGACAAGTCCACATCTGCTACACTCATTTCTTCATAGGCATTGAATCCCGTACCTGCGGGAATCAAGCGACCGATGATGACATTTTCCTTGAGTCCGCGCAGCCAGTCAGATTTACCTTCGATCGCTGCTTCTGTAAGAACGCGAGTAGTTTCTTGGAAGCTGGCAGCGGAGATGAAGCTATCCGTGTTGAGGGAAGCTTTGGTAATCCCCAGCAACACGGGGGTGTACTGGGCGGGTGCGCCTCCGGTGATAGACATAGCTTCGTTGACTTGCTCGACTTGACGCAATTCCACTAATTCTCCGGGAAGCATGGTGGTATCGCCGCCATCGTCTATACGGACTTTGGAAGTCATTTGGCGGACGATCACTTCGATATGTTTGTCGGAGATGTCAATTCCTTGCGATTGGTATACAGATTGGACTTCGTTAACAAGGAACGTTTGGGTAGCTCGCAAACTCGTCAGCGCCGCTTCGTAAATGCCTGTTTGTTCGCGATTCAACTCGAAGAAGATTTCCAGAATTTCGTGGGGATTCGCTGGGCCATCGGTCAGCGGTTCGCCTGCTTTGACTTCTTGACCGTCAGAGACGATCAAGTTTTGTCCCGGCCCAATGGGATAGGAACCCACCACGCCATCATGTTCTATGACTTTGATTTCCGTAGGCTCGTCTTCGTTATACACCAGTTGGACAACACCCGGACGGCGAGAAAGTATGCAGGCTTCTTTAGGTTTGCGAGCTTCCAGAAGTTCTTCAATCCGAGGCAACCCCTGGATAATGTCACCTGTTTTGGTGCGCTCGAACACCAGTAGTACCAGGTTGTCGCCCCGCTGTACGAGGTCGCCATCATCGATATGCAGTACGGCTCCTGTGGATACGCGGTAGGGACGGGCGATTCGCAGGACGATGTGGGTATCGGTTACTTCTACTACTTGGCCGGATTCCGATGCGCGGATGCCGGGGGCGATCGGACTACCCGCTACGAGCAGGTCGCCTGTTTTGACGCTGGGTTTTTGGTTTTGTGTGTCTACTTGAACTAAGTCGGCATTGCGGACTACCAGCACCCGCCGAATTGCTTCCGCTCCTTCCCGGATACCCCGGACAAGACCTGCTTCTTTACATTGAATTTCTGTGCGAGCGACCACTGCACCGGGGGGGATTTGCTGACCGTCGGTGACGAGCAAGCGGGTGTTAGTGCTGCCTTGGGTGGCGTCGGCGGCGACATCGCGACGGATCACCAGAGATTCCAGAATTACCAGTTGCAGTCGCCATATTTCTGGGTTTTCTTTGTCGGGGACAAGTTCGATATCTGCGGCTAGTTGCGGTGCTTCTTTGCCTATTTCCAGGACTAATTGCGTGCGAAGCAGTTCTAAGCCTTCTACAGATTTGACTCGTTCGCCATCTTTATAAGGAAGCCGCTGGACGGCTCGCAGTTCTAGCTGAGTACCGCTGTCTTGGGTTTCGCTTTGGCTGCCGCGTTGGGCGGGGACAGAGGGTTGGTCGGGGATGGTGTATTCGACGATCGGGCGCAGCAATAGTGCTGGACCTTCTGGCGTTTCGATGTATTCGATGTAACGCAGATCGTTGACTTGCAGTCCCGGTACGACTTCTTGGCCGGGAGAAGCTAGGCTGCCGGTTTCGGGGATGATTTCTTCTGGGTCTTCGATCGTATGCAGGTCTCCTGGCTTGATCGCGATTTCCCGCAGGATGTCGTTTTTCTGGACGACTTCGACTACGCCGGAGACGCTGCAAAAGATGTCTTTGACGACTTCGGTACCGGCTTCGACGAATTGACCGTCTTCCACTAGCAGCAGGGAGATATCTTTGTTAACTTCGTGGGTTTCTTCGGGTATCCACAACAGGGTGCCGCCTTTGACGACTTCGTATCCTTGTTTGGCTTTGCCGCGTTTGGCTACATCTACGCCGGCGTATTTGATGATGCCGCCTGTTTGGGTGCGGTAGCGATCGTCGATCAGTTCTGCTACGACTTGGTTGTTTTGGACTTTGGTTCCCGGTGTGGCTTTGAGCGAGAATGATTGACCGCTGGTGGTTTCGATCAAGTAGTGGTCGCGCCCTTGGTAACTTTCAATCCGCACCAGGCTGGTATCCAGCAGTACGGACGCGGTGATGATTTCGATTTCTCTTCCACCAGATGAGGAAGTTTTGCTTTCTTGGGGCAATCGCACGACGCCGCCGTGTTCGGTGATTAATTTGGTTTCTGCCAGGACGCTACCGGGTTTGACTTCGCTTGCGTTTTTGACTACCGGTTCTGCCCCTGGGGGAAGGTTGTAAACTTCGCCGGAAAGTATCCAAACTAAGCCGCCGCGTTGGGCGATGCGGGTGGTGTTGCCTTGACGATCGGTCTTTTCTTCCGGTACCAAATCGGCAAACAGAACTTCGCCGGCTAAGTCGGAAGCTACATCTTTGACTGCTTTTTCTGTGGCGCGGCGCACGTTACGACCGGCTATGGGTACTTCGGCCAGAATTTGATTGCTGGGAATTGTGGTGGCATCCAGTACCAAGATAATGGAACCTTGGGTGACGGGAACGATCGTGCGTTCTAGGGTTTTGTCTTTTGGGGTGATGACCAGTTCGCCATTGGTTTCGGCGATTTGGGCTTCTTCGCCATGTCTGGTTCTAAAAGCCCTCGTTCGCAATCCTTTCTCGTAACGGACAACTCCTTCTTGTGTCGATCGCACTTGTCGGGCTACTTCCCCGGTGAATACGCCTCCGGTGTGGAAGGTTCTCATGGTCAGCTGAGTTCCCGGTTCGCCGATCGATTGGGCGGCGATAATCCCCACCGCTTCGCCCAAATCTACCATCGAGGCGTGGGCGAGACTCCAAGCGTAACAGTGCTGACAAACAGAACGAGCGGCTTCGCAGGTGAGGGGCGATCGCAATACGAGTTCTTCCACTCCTGCTTTGGCAATTTTCTCAGCCAGTTCGTTGCTGATGGGTTCGTTGCGACGGGCGATGATGATGCCGGTTTTGGGGTGGGTGACGTCTTGGGCGAGCATCCGACCCAGGAGTCTATCCTTCAGGGGGATGAGGATGCGATCGCCATCGGTCATCGATCGCATGGTGATGCCTCTGGTGGTGCCGCAGTCGATTTCCCGGATAATCACATCTTGGGCAACGTCTACGAGTCGTCTGGTCAGGTATCCGGAATCTGCCGTTCGCAGTGCCGTATCTACCAATCCCTTTCTCGCACCGTAGGAAGAAATGATGTATTCGGTGACTGTCAAACCTTCCCGGAAGTTAGTTTTGATGGGCAAGTCGATGATTTCCCCTTGGGGGTCGGCCATCAATCCGCGCATTCCCACCAGCTGGCGCACTTGGGAGATATTGCCCCTGGCTCCAGAGAAGGCCATCATATAGACGGAGTTGAGGGGGTTGTTTTTGCGGAAATTGCGGACAACCTCGTCTTTCAGGGCTTCGCTGGTGCTGTTCCAGGTGTCGATTACTTTTTGGAAGCGTTCTACTTCTGTGATTTCCCCACGGGTGTAGCGTTGTTCTGTGAGGCGAATTTCTTCTTCGGCTGCTTCCAGCAATTGCTGTTTGCTATCGGGTACTTGCAGGTCGTCTACAGAAATAGAAACTCCTGCTTTGGTGGCGTAACGAAATCCCAAATCTTTGAGTTTGTCAGCCATTTGCGCTGTTTTAGCGGTGCCGTAGTTGGTAAACGACCATTCAATCAGACGCTTCAACTGACCTTTATCGACAATGCGGTTACGGAAGACGGTTTTGTTTTGGTCTGCCATTTTTATTTAAGGGATTAGGGGTTAG
>NZ_JACJPW010000063.1 GCF_014696265.1 Aerosakkonema funiforme FACHB-1375
GGGAGAGGGAAGGGGGAAAGGGAAAGGGAAAAGGGAGAGAATTAATCTTTTCCCTCTTTCCTCCCCCTAGTCCCGACGCCCGACGCCCTAGCCCCTTTTTTTTGACTTTTGACTTTTGACTTTTGACTTCCCCCACTCCCATAAACCCTAACAATTTCTAAAATTAAAGGGTGCATGGGCTAATATATTGCCAACCTCAAGACATGATAAATAGAATAGGGTGCTTTCCAAGTCAAGTACCCTTACCCTATAGGAGAAGGGCTTGTAACCCAAGTAAAATGTAGTTGCATGGAGTGACAACAACCGTGAATGGTATTTTTAGCAAGCTAAGAGATATGGTTGGGCTCAATGAGCCAGTAGAGTACGAGTACGACGACTACGATGATGTAGACGATCGGAATAACTACCAAAACCAAAACCTCTATCCAGAAGAAAACCAGCAAGCAGCAACGGAAGAAGAGCGCCGTCAGCGCCGCCGGATGCGCGATCGCATTGGTGTAGCACCAGAAACGGCAATGCCATCGCCCATGAATAACGTGATCGGAATGCCAGGAGTAAACAACAGTTTTTCAGAAGTTGTGGTAATGGAACCCCGCAGCTTTGAAGAAATGCCCCAAGCAATTCAAGCTTTGCGGGAACGGAAATCGGTGGTCTTAAACCTGACTATGATGGACCCAGACCAAGCGCAACGTGCTGTAGACTTTATCGCAGGCGGCACTTATGCGATCGACGGGCATCAAGAGCGGATTGGCGAAAGCATCTTCCTGTTTACGCCTAACTGCGTACAGGTAAGCACTCAATCTGGTGTCGTTCACGAAGTACCGCAAACGCAAGTACGCATCCCCCGTCAAACCGCGCCTTCACCCGCTTGGGTAGAGGATCGGCGGATTGTGCAGTCTAGTTAGCGATCGCGAGTCATTAGTTAGCGGTCAGCAGTCAGTAGTTAATTGAACGAAGCGCTAACTAATGACTGTTAACTTTTGACTTTTGAATGATTGACTTTTGACTTTTGACAAATGAGTATCAGGTTTGGCATCATTGGCGGCGGGGTAATGGGAGAAGCTCTCTTATCCCGCTTAATTAATCGACAAATTTATCTACCGTCAGAAGTTTTGGTGAGCGAGCCGCAGACCCAACGGCGCAGCTTTTTGGTGCAGGAATACGGCGTTGAAGTTACTACTGATAATCGGGAAGTAGCCAGGGTAGCTGAAGTGCTATTTTTGGCAATTAAGCCCCAGGTGTTTGAGGCGGTAGCAGCAGAGTTGGTGGAAAATGTAGTTAGTCCCGAAGAGCAACTGGTGATTTCGATTATGGCTGGGGTGACCTTGAATAAGCTGGAATGGGCTTTTCCAGGACAGGCGGTCATTCGGGCGATGCCAAATACACCAGCAACGGTGGGCGCTGGGATAACTGCGATCGCCGCCGGCAATCACGTCCAGATCGGTCACTTGGAACAGGCACAGCGCATCTTTAAAGCTGTGGGAGAAGTGGTGGAAGTGCCGGAAACGATGCTGGATGCGGTGACGGGACTTTCCGGATCGGGGCCGGGTTACGTGGCCCTCGTCGTAGAAGCGCTTACGGATGGCGGCGTAGCAGCCGGTTTGCCAAGGGCGATCGCCTCTCAGTTAGCACTCCAAACTGTACTCGGTACCGCTCAATTACTCAAAGACACGGGAATGCACCCAGCGGAACTCAAAGACCGAGTTACCAGTCCTGGCGGTACAACTATTGCTGGTATTGGTGAGTTAGAACGTGCTGGTTTCCGTTCGGCTTTGATCGAGGCGGTCAAAAAGGCTTATCGGCGCTCTAAGGAGTTAGGTAGTTGATCGGGATTTTTTTTTAACGCAAAGGACGCAGAGGTACACGCAGAGGAACGCAGAGAAAAAATGAATATCTAACCAACTCTGCGTCCCTTTGCGAAAACCTTTGCGTTCCTTTGCGTTAAAATTTAATTATTAAATATTATTTAAAATTCATCAAAAAGCTGTGCCTAATTCTTCAAGACGAGGATTTGATTGCTATACTATAATTCCCCATACAACCGAGCCCAAGATATTGATGTATAGGGTTGACAATGGCTGGTCTTTGCCTCATTTTGTACCTGCCAAAAATCATTTCGCTCATGTAGGTCAGATCGATCGAGCTATGCAGGAGCAGTTGGGTATCGATGTGACGACTCTCTGCTGTGTTTATAATGACTTGGATATTGAGAGCGATCGTGTCAATCGAGTTTTTGCTCTGGAAAATCACAGTCCTAGTTGGCAATTACCTGCTGGATATGTTTGGATTGGCGAACAGGAATTGGATCGGCTGGAGCTAGCTGTACCGGAGCATTTGGCTGTTCTTGAAGCTTGGTTTGATGAGTTTAAAGACCCTACAATCAGCAGTCAGCGAGTGCCTTGGGCCAGATTGGGTTGGTTTGAAAAGGCGTCTGCTTGGATTGAAGCGCAACTTAATCATCTTGGTATAAGTGCTATTTCTCCCATTGAACAATTCAGATCTTGGGGTATTTCCTGTATCATGCGGGTGAATACAACAGCGGGAAATATTTATTTCAAAGCTTTGCCAAATGTATTAGCTAATGATGCCCTATTTACGCAAAGCTTAGCTGCATCTTATCCAGATAATTTACCGAAAATTTTGGCGGTAGAACCGGAACAGCACTGGATTTTGATGCGGGATTTCGGCGGTACAATTCTTTCTGAAAATAGCGATATCGCTCGTTGGGAAGCAGCGCTTCGTTTATATGCAAAAATTCAGATAAATGAAGCTAGTCGCGTTGATAAGTTGCTGGCTTTGGGTTGGCCCGATCGCCGGATTTACAAGCTGCCTTTTCATATTGAGGCGCTGTTATCTGATACTGAGGCGTTGCTAGCAGGAGATTTTATCATTATTGAGTCAGATGATATAGAATATCTGCGTGGATTGATTCCGCAATTCAAGGCGATGTGTGAGGTTTTGGCAAGTTACAATATTCCGCAGACGATCGTACACGGTGATTTTTGGGCAAAAAATGTGGTTGTGACAGATAATAACTATATTTATTTTGATTGGCCAACAGGTGCGATCGCACATCCTTTCTTCGATATCGTTAACTTTTTGTATATCGAAAAGTACGTGCCGGATATTCCCAATGTGCGTACTCATCTCCGTAATATCTATTTGGAACAATGGACAATTTACGAACCGATGGAACGGTTAATAGAAGCATTTGAATTGTCGATAACATTGGGAATGTTTTACCAGGCAATCACATACTACTGGATAGTTTCCAACTTAGAGCCTCTGGCTAAGTGGGAGATGGAAGTTGCAGTACCTTTGTGTTTGGAAAAGCTTTTAGATTACAGGACAAAAATGTTACAAACCTAAAATTAGAATCTGTGAAATGAATTATGTTAAACTTTAGTTATAGCACCGCATACAGGCATCGCTAAAACTATACTCACAAGCTGATTTCAGTTTGTGATTTAGAATTACGAGCGGGCGGTAATACTTGATAAAAGCTGGTACTCTATCTCTTTGGGTTGTCATAGGAAAGCGAAATCGTGCAAACTTTTTCTAAATTTGATATTGCAAGTAAAATTAACCGCCAACCATACTACATAACGAAATTAGGTTTAGCCTACTTAGGTAATAGCTTGGAAATCATCGCAGAATTGCCAGATGAGAGCGTCGATCTAATTTGCACGTCCCCACCTTTCGCCTTAGTAAGGAAGAAAGAATATGGCAACGTAGATGCTCATAAATACGTCGAATGGTTCAAGGCATTTGCTCGTGAATTTTACCGAATTATTAAGCCCCAAGGCTCTCTAGTGATAGATATTGGCGGAACTTGGCTGAAAGGTTTTCCTGTGCGATCGCTCTATCATTTCGAGTTAGTCATAGAGCTTTGCAAACCAAAATCAGAAGGTGGTTTAGGTTTTTTTCTCGCACAAGAGCTTTTTTGGTACAATCCCGCCAAACTTCCCACACCCGCAGAATGGGTAACGGTAAGGAGAGAAAGAGTTAAAGATGCGGTAAATACGGTTTGGTGGTTATCAAAAGATGCCCACCCTAAAGCAAATAATAAAAGAGTTTTACGTCCTTACAGTGAGGCGATGAAAACCCTCTTAAGAAATGGCTATGATGCGAAACTTCGCCCATCCGGACATGATATTTCTACTAAATTTCAGAACGATCGCGGTGGTGCTATTCCTCCCAACATAATAGCCGATCCTGCTTGTGGAGCGAGCGCATCGATCGGAAAACCAGTATTAGGAGAATTTAATTGGATTTTAGAGAATGATATAGCACAGCCTGTCAATGTTATTTCAGCTTCTAACACCGCATCTAATGATTACTATCAGCGACGTTGCAAAGAAGAAGGAATTAAAGCTCATCCGGCTCGATTTCCGCAAGCATTACCTGAATTTGCGATCGCACTTTGTACTGAACCAGGTGATTTAGTTCTCGATCCCTTTGCGGGTTCAAACATGACAGGAAGAGTTGCAGAAACGCTCGATCGCCATTGGTTAGCCTTTGAATTAGATGAAAATTATCTTAAAGCATCACAATTTCGATTTGAAGAAGATGCGCCATTAGTGGTTACTCCCTTAAAAGACAGAAAAGCTCTCAAAGGCAAAGCACTAGAGTTAGCGCCTGATTACATTAAAACTTCATCCGAATTAGAGGATCGGGCAATGCCAAAACAATTAGAGTTATTTCCAATTACGAGCAACGATATGCCAGAACAAAAACTAAAATTTACTTATGGACATCAGTTTGAACCCAAAACGATGAATCTACCTGAACTGATTCAATTGTGTATAGATTGCCAACCCGATCGCCGTATTCTACAGGATGAAATTGCCAAGCGTTATTATTCCAGCCATTCAAACCAAAATGATTTACAGAAAGGGGAAAATCGTAGTAAACTTGCTATGAATACATTTCTCTCCCTTCGTGCTTACAAGCTGGTTGAGTTGATTAATGATGATGATTGGCAATACATAGTAACAGATATTGCTAATGAAATATTAGAAAATCAGAGCGATGCTGATGAAGCAGCTACGATTTTTGCCCGTCACATCCTGACTAACTTAACTGGAATGTCTTTGCTGAAAGCAGTGGAAGCAATTAACAGTAGAGGCGATAAACCTAAATTGGATCTAATAGGTTACGAACTGCAAGAAATGGGGTATTCTCTCTCTCCCAACGCCATTTATGTCAGCACGATGCGTCAATGGTTACAAGAAGCTGGGGTATTTGAGAAAACATACGAAATTAACTGGGATCGAGTCTATGATATCTTAGAACTTGATAAAGACTATATTGATGAGATTTACACTCTCACTCCAGAGCAAAAGTATTTTCTATTAGCAATGCTCCAGATGAGTATTATAGAGTTAACTAAATGGAACGATATTGCTAACTATGCGGTAAGTGTTTATAAAGTACGGTTTCCTTCAAAGTCATTTGTTAAGGATATTATTCAACCCTTAGTAGAAACAGGTTTAATTGAAACTGAGAAAACTACGGGTGGACGAGGCGCTAAACCTAATCTGGTTAAGTTGACTGAAAAAGCACAGCAAGAATTACTGTCTAAACTGTTAGAATCTATTGCAGATATGACAGAAATATCCCAAACAGAGCTAAATCGAAGTTTTGAGGATGTTGTTAATGATTTAGATCATGCAGATAAACATATTAAAGGCAAAGCTCTAGAGTTACTAGCAATTTGGATGATTCGTTTGACAAGCCTTCGATTCACAAAATGGCGGAAACGGGACTATGAAACTGGACAAGGGGAAGTAGATGTTTTAGCTGCATCCGATCGCTTTGTCTATCACCGTTGGCAAATTCAGTGTAAAAACACCAAACGAGTAGATGTTGAAGTGTTAGCTAAAGAAGTAGGAATGACTTTTGTAACTGGGGCTGATGTAGTGATGATTGTAACTACTGGTGAGTTTACTAGAGATGCTTTTCAGTATGCTTATCGCATGATGGAAGTATCACGTTACTATATGGTGCTGATTCAAAAAGAAGATATTGAAGCTATTAAAGAAGATCGAACTAATATTATCAAGATTCTCGATTGCCGCGCAAGGCGTGTATTTGCTAAGAAGGAACTAGGATTAACTGATAATGCAGTTGATGAGATTGAAATTGAAGAGGATTCACTTACAGATTTTGATGGAGCATTTGAAGAGGAATAGAGTAAACTCTGGGAGAAGGTGAAGGAATGGTAATATATGAAAATTGAGACATTAAAAAAGCGATTAGAACGAAATCGTCCCATGACTAGCGTAACGATTCGCATTCCTGAAGATGTGGTGGAAGACCTCAAACGGCTGGCACCATTGTTGGGATTTTCAGGGTATGAGCCGTTGATTCGCGCTTATATCGGTCAGGGATTGCGTACCGATTTGGAGCGATTTGAGAACGAAACAATGACAGCATTGATCGCAAGTTTAAAGCGTCGGGGTGTAAGTGATGAAATAATTAATGAAGCGTTGAGTGAAATTGTTAGTAGTTAATTCTTGCGAATCAATAAACCTAAATTAACTCTTTTAGGAGAAACAAAATGCAAGTAACCAAAGAAAAGATCAACCAAGAAATAGCTCGATTTAACGATGAGCAACTCAAGCAAGTTGCAGAATTTATCCATTTTATCAAATTTCGCCGTCGATGCCATCAAAAAGTAGTTGATTTACCTCAATTTGCCAGTCTCTATCAAGAATTTGCCCAAGAAGACAGAGAACTTGCAGAAGATGGAATGGCAGATTACATTGAGCAACTACGTCAAGAGGATCGAGCATGATTATTACAGCACTTTTCGGGTGAGTGAGGTATACAGATCCCCGACTTCTTCAAGAAGTCGGGGATCTCGACCCATAGCCTGTATACAGATCCCTGACTTCTTCAAGAAGTCGGGGATCTCGACCCATAGCCTGTATTTCATCCAACTGCAAGCCGCTGTAAGCATGGAGAAATTGTCATCGCAATTCCTATCAACCTATTAAAGGAGGAGCGGACGAGGAAATTGCCAGCGAAAAGAATGTCAAGTCGTTTGTTCGGTTTCTGTCTGTAATTTTTGTCCGATTTTAGGTTCGGTTCCTGCTAGCAAACGCTGGATATTGCTGCGATGTCTCCAAATAACGTATATCCCGGCAGCGATCGCAAATATTTGATATGGTAAAGGTTGACCGAAGCCAAACATTAACGCCGAAACTGCGATCGCACCTACAATAGAACTGAAAGAAACGATGCGGGTGATGGCCAACATGACCGCAAAAACGCCAAAGGTTGCCAAACCAACTTGCCAAGACATCGCCAGCAAAATGCCCAAACTGGTAGCAACCGACTTTCCGCCTTTAAAATTCAACCAAATTGGCCAACTATGACCGATAATCGCTGCTAATCCGGCTAAAGTAACCAGCGTTGCTAGAGATAATCCGACTGTGCTAGAAAAAGAGTATGCTAAATGAGCCAGCGCGATCGCCAAAGCACCTTTAGCCGCATCGACTAGCAAAACGACGATCGCAGGCCCTTTTCCCAGAGTTCGCAACACATTTGTTGCGCCAATGGAACCAGAACCTTGCTCTCGAATATCGATACCTTTAAGTATACGAGCGGCTAAATATCCTGTGGGAAACGACCCTAACAAATAAGATACCAACACCAACCCAATATTGACAGTTACCCCAAACATAATCAACCCATCCTTTAGTGCCAATCTCAAATTGAAAATAGCAGATTGCAGATGGAATCCCTCTATTTTAAATCTCGATCTGCAATCTGAAATTATCTAGCTTCTATCCAAAAACATCTGCGTTCCGAAGCGTTCATCTGCGGTAAAATCATCCAACATCTTAAAATCGATCGCGCTCCAACGAATAGGTAGGCGATTGCGGGTCAGGTGCAAAAGCTAACCACAAGGGAAATTGCAGCACAGACAAACTAATTTGGTCTTCCGTTTCGTCAATAACAATCAACGGCATTTGCCCTTCTTTCACCAACCGTTCGGCTTTCATTGCCAAGGCTTCTGGCGTTTCAAACAAAGTAATTCCCCGTTCCGGGCCAAAATCGCCGCGAGAAATACCCAGACAATCTTGCAAACCGCGCCGCCATTCTCCCAGACGTTCGGGGGTATTTGCCAAGATCAAAGTGCGGAGACGATCGTGATACTGCGATCGCAAAACTGAGATAATCGAAGAAGCGACGAGGATATTTTGCAGGCGAGAACCCATACTCCGCAACGCCCCCTTGCCACCCTGAGTAAAAAACCAATACGAGGCGCGTTCCGCATGAATTGGTTCAAAGGTGCGACGCAGTTGCCAAGGCGGGCCATAATAATCCGGTCGCGTGCGATATTGGTCTAAAAGCTTGCGAATTTGCTTAACTTGTTCCTGAAAACCCTGTTCGGCAAATGTTGGTACCCCAGCAGATTCTTTCACAGGTTTAGCATCTCTAACAACCACTTTTTCTTCCGGTTCTGGTGCTTTGGGAATCAATTCCAGTTCCTCAGCTGCGGATGCCAGATCCTGTAAACTACCGACTAGATAATCTTTGAAACCTTGTACCCGAATTGCCAAATCTTGAGAAACCCCAGCAAAAGTGGTTTTCATTTCAGCGCGAATGCGGTCTTGGCGGCGTTCCAATTGTTCTACAGCAATTTGCAGCGTTTGTTTGCGCTGTTCTAATTCGCTCAAGCTTTCTTGAATCAAGCGACCGCAAGTTGTTTGCATTTCGGCTACCTGCTGGGAGAGCATTTTTCTGGTGCTTTGCAGGGAAGATATTTCCTGTTTGAGAGCTTGTTCCTCTTGTTTTAACTCAGCTACCCGTTCTGCTAACTCAGCGATGCGATCGCTCCCACTCTCCACTATATCATTTTCCTGGGCGAAATCCCTTTGACTAATATTATCATTTCCGGCAATATATTCTGTATTAGCAGACAATGCTAAGCCCACTACCAACTCATCTTTTGTAGGAATATCTTCAGTGTTGGGCGGCGCTAAATCTCCTTCTATAAATTGATAGTTTTCATCATCATTTGTAGGCGCTACTTCGCCGACGACAAAATCATTTTCCGGAGTTTGTTCGACCAACTCAACTATGGTACTTTGCTCTGGTGAATTTGACCATGCCTCAATAGCTGGTTCTCGTTCCGGCGGTTGCTCTTGTTTTTGGGTTTGGGGTTCGTCTGAATTCATTTAACAACTAACAGCTAATTTACAGATAGGGGTAGGGTAGGCAATGCCCACCGCTCAATTCCAACGGTGGGCATTGCCCACCCTACTTTACTAAATCTTTGGACAGCGTTGTTCTAAACAAGTTTGTAACATCTTGGGATCGAACAGAATCGGCAAAAAGTGAATGCTCTTAACTTCTTTAAAGTAGAACAAGATAGGCACTCCGGGCCAAAAAATGCGCCAATTTTGCCATTCCCGATAAGGGAAACTGCGAATTATCTTACCAGAGCGGTATATATCTAAAGCGGTTTCCGTAAATTTGAGGCGGATGGTGACAGTCTGGAACAAGAGGAACAATCCGAACAGGGAGATGATGGCGCTAAGCCAGGGTTGTAGCAGCAATAGCGGTATGGCGATCGATACTAAAACTATGGGTATGGTGTAACTGGGGGAGAGTTCAACCGTTTGTTGGGATTCGATCGAAGCAGCCGTGGTCACAGTCTTTAATTCCTCTTTCACGTCACAAAAGACTTCTCTCTTATTCTATAAGCTCACGTTTCACAAACCTTGTAGCACCACGCTGCCCGTTCCCCGGAACATCACCCAAGTCAAGAAGAAATTGGCGACAAAGATAGCCAGCAGAGACGTGACTACAGCAGTTGTCGTTGATTGTCCCACACCTTTGGCTCCCCCTGTTGTGGTTAAGCCCCAGCTACAGCCAATCACAGCAATCAACGCGCCGAAGCAAAAAGCTTTGATCGCGGCGCTACAAATATCCCAGACATGGAGAAAGTTACGGGCGGAATCTAGAAAGACTGTCTGGGAGATATTGTACAGATTGGTGGCAATCAGCAATCCTCCCAACATCCCCGTCACCAAGCACATCAGGGTCAAAATTGGCAGCATCAAGCAGCAGGCGATCGCGCGGGGTGTTACTAAGTAGTCTATAGGATCGGTTTTGAGCATCAAGAGGGCGTCGATTTGTTCCGTTACCCGCATCGTGCCGATTTCTGCTGCAAACGCCGACCCCACTCGTCCTGCCAGCACTACGGCGGTGAGGACTGGGGCAAGTTCGCGGCACAACGCCAGTGCCAGAACTCCTCCCACGGCAGTACTGGCACCCAGGTTGATAAATTCTCGCGCTACCTGCACTGTAAATACCATACCCACAAAAGCTGCTGTCACCAAGGCAATCAGAAGCGAATCTGGGCCAACCGCTGCCATTTGATCGATGGTGTTGCGGCGGTGGATTTTGCCGTTGAGGATGTGGATGAGTACCTGTCCTCCCAACAAAATTGCGGCCAGCAAGCGCTGTCCCCATAACCCCAAGCTGAAATTAGATTTTCTCCCCTTCACCGCGCAAATTTTGCCACTGCATTAAGAACTGTGTCCGATCTGAACGATCCCCATGAACAAATCCTTTATATTTTTAATGAAAACTTAAGATTTTTGACTTTTTGGTTCGATGGTCAATGTAACGCCTATTGTGGTAAAAGGCAAGTGCCCTTTGCTGGCATGGCCCCTGTCAGTTCGATCGGAGTAGTAAAATCTGCATGAATATTATGCCCAACTTCTTCCGCTCTCTGCTGCTGACGAGTTTTCTGAGCTTTGTCGCCCCTATCCTGCTAGTAGGGGGAACGTTAGCAGGTTTGTCTTTGATTGGCTATATTCCGGTTTTGGGAATTATCGGTCAGTCTGGCGCTGAATCAATCTGGAAGTTTCTGGTCGTTTTCGGTAATGGCTGTCCCATTGAGGGATTATTGACAATTGGTTTAACTTGTGCTTTCGTAGGAGCTATGTTTGACACCTATGCTTTTTATAGGTATCAAACTTTACGCGGGAATTAAGCGATCGGGGATACTCAAAGTCTGTTTATTCCGCATCTTGAGGAGTGCTGGAGAGTGCGATCGCTCAGTACACTTCGTCATGAGTACCAATATCAATCAATACAATTATATGCTCGCCAGAATCAGCATTTTCCTTGAGAGTGTAAATGATTCGGCAATCGTACTCAACCCAATAAGCCCATAACCCTTCCAGCGGACCCCTCAATTTATGCGATTTCAAAGATTGTGAAAAAGGAGCGGCTGCCAGCAATTCCAGCACCGCAAAAATTTTTACCTCTAGTTGGGGATTTTTGCCGACAACGCGCTTAAAAGCCCGCTTAAAGCTACCATCCCAAACAAGAATTCTCATTATCCACAAGTAAATCAGCGCGTAGGTCAGCTATTGTACCACGCTTGGCTTGTCCCGCTGCGAGTGCTGCCAGAGTCTCAGCAGCATTACTGGCGATTTCCTGGCGTCTTTGTTCAATCCGTTTTTTGCGAATCAGTTCAAACAACAAATCTAGATCCTCTGGAGAAAGAGCGTCAACGTATTCAATCACTGTTTGAAAAGATACAGGGTTACTCATCGACAGTTTTTCGAGGCTTCGGTAGACTTCACACCTTTTTATCGTACATGGGTTCTCATGTACCAAATCTGCTTTAACAGAATCTAAATTATTTGCGGTATCGTTTTTAGCAAAAGAGATGGCGTGGGAGAAAGACGATAGTCAGATTTGCCTACTGTCACCAATAGCCGTAAAGAAGTACTTGCAAAAGATCGCTCGCTGGGGAGCATATCGCTTAAGGCAAATATGGCTTTTTTCTTTGTGTAAATCATGAAAGAAAATTTATAAAAAAAGAGAATTTGAATCAATTACAGATCTGTTCGCCGGACTGCTTCATTTTCCATATGCGACTGTGCTTTGTGCGACTGTGCTTTTTGGATTGGGTGTCTGGCTTGGGTGAGCGCGATCGCTTTATCCTCAACTATTGACTTTAGCATACCCAACCCTAAAATTGCGAGGGGTTGCAATAAGATTAAACATAATTTAGATTGGCAGCCCCATAGCTTTATCTATAAGATTGTCTTTGTGCTGCCTTTATCACCACTTCCATATCCAACTCTAACGCCGTCGCAATTTGTTCGATACTCAATCCCAACTGCAATAATCGAGGTACTGTTTCCAACTTGCCTTCCTGCTTACCTTCCTGCTTAGCTTCTTCAGCAACTTCTTGAAAGTACCGCGTCTTTTTCAAATCACTTAAACCGAACATCGCTTCTACCTCCCGACGACTCATGCTAGGAAATTTATAGTCTGTTGGTAACTATTAATTGGATTCTCCTTGTGCTGCCTTTCTCACAACTTCAATATCCAAATCTAATGCGATCGCAATTTGTTCGACACTCAATCCCAACTGCAATAATCGAGGTACTGTTTCCAACTTGCCTTCCAACTTGCCTTCCAACTTGCCTTCCAACTTGCCTTCTAGCCTGCCTTCCTGCTTACCTTCCTGCTTAGCTTCTTCAGCAACTTCTTGAAAGTACCGCGTCTTTTTCAAATCACTTAAACCGAACATCGCTTCTACCTCCCGACGACTCATGCTAGGAAATTTATACACCAAGACTGTTTCGATCAATTGTAGAACTTTTTGCCGGAAAGCTTCATCCTCCTGCTGTTGTGCATTCTGGATTAGCTGTCTGGCTTGGTCAATCGCTATTGTTTCATCCTCAACTATTAAGTTTAGCATCCCCAAACCGACTGACTGGTTTGCCGCTTGACCCAATTCTGACAAATAAATTCGCTGCACTTGTCCGGTAGCCAGAAAGTGCTGATACTCTAATGGTACTTCTGTATCGCTACTTTGGCGGTTGAATACCGCTACCGCACGCCAAGGTCTTTTCGGTTTGTATTGATACAGATAAACAGAAATTTCCGTAAAAAACCGATAGTAAAATTCTTCGTCTCGTTGAAACTGGACTTCTGCAAAGTAAATTGCTTGGTTGGGTTTCGATGGCAGAAATACGCCATCAATCCGTTTGATTATTTCTTTGATTTCCACTGACTTGAACTCGTAGCCCCTTGCTTCTGATGCAGGCTGACCGATTAGTTCAAAAAAGATACTGGGTAAACTCTGAAATATTTGATAGAAGATGCTGTCTGTTTTCATGTTTTTGGCTTAGATACTCAGCTTCAGACGGTATGGTGGCAAATTCTCACGTATTCTCGAAAAAGAGGAGATAAATTAAACGAAATTTTATCACCTTCTATTGTTTTGAGTAAATAGCGTTTGCTCAAAGATTGTAAACCGTTAATCAAGTTTATTGAGGACAAAGATAACACTTCTCTTAAATCTTCTCTTGACACGGGTCGAAAAAGGTTTTGTAGTCTTTATATTCAGTTTTGTACTGTCCGGCAAGTTGTCCGCCGCTCATACTAGAATTGGGATACCAGCAGATGTTGGAGTAGGACATAATGACTGTATATGACCAAACCATAGCCAAAATTCGCCAACTACCAGAATCTCTAGTACAGGAAGTAAATGATTTCGTAGAATACCTACTAATGAAGCACAACCGGGAATTGCTAGAAATTGCCGAATCAGACTTTTCTGATTATTTGACCAACTTAGAAGATTATGAAGAACGTTTGGCGCGGGGAGAGATTCAGTGGTAACAATTACGCGGGGAGATGTGGTTTTATGCGATCTTAATCCCGTCGTAGGTACAGAACAAGTCTGAATCGTTTTCCTCCCCTCCCCGCAGATGGGGAGGGGTTGGGTGTAGGGTTTTCCAAACTTAACCAGCAGCGACAGCCGCCGATTCCAACTTAGCCACTAACTTGACGCCAAACTCAGTTTCAAAGCAGCCTTTTTTGTAATCCAAACTCCACAGTTCCAAGGCGCATTCATCATTTGGTTGAGATGGAACAAGCCGCAAGCAAACTTCTCTCACCTCCGGGCGATATTCGCACTTCACTTGTCGAATTGCACCTATTTGTCTTCGATCGAGCGCTACTGCCAATCGCAACAAAGTATTTAACTGACTTACCATCTGCCGATGTTCTTTCGTCGGCAAATTGCGATAGTTATCGTGTTTTTTCTTCGGACAACTTTTGCGATGGTAACGTGCTAAATTGGCAATTACGTCGATCTCGGTTTCGGTGTAACCTAGCAACTCGCTATTGCGGATTAAATAGTAAGAGTGTTTGTGATGGGAGGAATGACCGACGTGGTGACCGCAGTTATGTAAAATACCAGCAACCCAAAGCAGTTCTCTTTCTGACAAACCCCAATTATGAAGGATGCCTTTAGTTTGGTCAAATAAACTGAGGGCAAATTCGGCAACTCGCTGACTGTATTCCAGTTTGACTTGATATTTTTGGGCAGTTCTGATCGCGCTGCGCTCGCGGACTGAACTTTGATAGCGCAATCGATCTTCAATTAAACCATGTGTGAGCATCCAGTCAACAATGACGCCTTCGCGAAGACTGCGTTCGCAAATTGTTATTGTATCTAAACCGAGTAACGTCATTGCTTCTTGCAAGATTACCGCACCGGCGACTATAATTTCGGAACGCCTGTCTGACATTCCCGGAACGGCAGCGCGTTCTGCATAATTCATCTTTCGCAAACGCAGAATTATCTCGCGCAAATCTTTGAGGCTAAACTGATAGCCATTGAGGGGTGTGGGAACGATACCCAACTTTTCGCGAGCGTGGATAAGTGCTAAAGTTTCAATTGTGCCAGCGGTACCAACCAGGCGGGGACGCTCACCCGGATTGAGATTTTCCCGCAATTCTTCAACTGACCTTTCCAGCATTCCGCGCACGTAAGCTTGCAGAGATAAAAATTCCCCGTTGCTGATGGGGTCGGTAGTGACTAATTCCGTTGTGAGTCGAACTGCACCTATTTTGGTGCTGCTGAGACTGCGCGGTTCGTGACTGTCTCCCAAGATTAATTCTGTGGAACCGCCACCAATATCTATAATAATGTGGGGTAGGTTGTTGAATTCCATCCCCGACAGCACGCCCAAATAAATGCGTCGCGCTTCTTCTTGTCCGGAAATTAAATCAACGCGCAATCCTGTTTCAGTTTCGATTTGTTTGAGGAAATCTCGTCCGTTCGGCGCTTCCCGTACCGCACTGGTGGCGACGGCGATAATTTGTTCGGCGTTTAAGCTTTTGGCGACTTCCTGACAGCGGCGCAGGGTGACGATCGCTTTTTGCATGATATCTGGTTTCAGGTTACCAGTTTCCGGGTCGCGATCGCCCAATCTTACCGTGTCTTTCTCCCTGTCAATGATGGTAAAAGCTGGTAGCGAGGGGATAATCCGCACTACCACCATATGAATAGAATTTGTACCGATATCAATAGCCGCGAGAAAGCGGTCTTTCTCCACAGCGCTATCAGAAATACTCACCCTGCTTTCAGAAATTGAATTGACCATCATAAACTTGTGTTGGGTGAAAATCCCAGCCCCTCCCTCCAGGTATAAAGATATCCTATAGGGGGGAAAAGTAATGCAAATAATTAATCGATGCTATGCTTACCCAGCAAGAACGCCAACCGGAACCTACCTGGCTGACTGTTATTCGCCTCCTGAGATGGGATAAACCCGCAGGACGCCTAATTTTGATGATTCCTGCCCTTTGGGCTGTATTTTTGGCTTCTCGCGGCACACCGAGCGCACCGCTTGTCGGCGTCATAGTACTGGGTACTTTAGCTACCAGTGCTGCCGGTTGCGCGATCAACGATTTGTGGGATCGGGATATCGATCCCCAAGTGGAACGGACGCGCAATCGCCCTCTCGCTTCTCGCGCTTTGACGGTACGTACAGGTATTGTAGTAGCATTTATTGCCATGTGCTGCGCTGGTGTGTTGGCGCTGTATCTCAATCCCTTGAGTTTCTGGCTGTGCGTAGCAGCAGTCCCGACGATCGTTTTTTACCCTACAGCTAAGCGGGTGTTTCCCGTACCCCAGTTGGTGCTTTCTATTGCTTGGGGTTTTGCAGTACTGATTAGCTGGAGTGCTGCGATCGCACATTTAGAATTATCCAGCTGGTTGCTTTGGGGCGCAACTGTACTCTGGACATTGGGATTTGATACAGTTTATGCCATGAGCGACAAAGAAGACGATTTGAAAATAGGCATTAATTCCAGCGCTATCTTCTTTGGACTTTACGCCCCTGAAGCTGTAGGTATTTTCTTTTTAGGTACAGCTAGTTTGCTCGCAAGTCTCGGCGTCGTTATGCAGCTACATGGGAGCTTTTGGCTATCCCTGGTAATCGCAACAATTGGATGGATTTGGCATTATTCCCAATTGCGAAAAGAAGATTTACCGAAACCAGTTTACGGTCAAATTTTTCGCCAAAATGTTTGGATTGGTTTTATTGTACTCGCTGGGATAATTGCCGGCAATTTGTTTTAAAGTCAAAAGCTCGCTAAGCCGGGAATGTGGGAGAATGGAAAATTACGATCGCGTTCAATTTACTAAATAGCACCTATGCCTGTCAAAGTTGGAGATATCGCGCCTGATTTCACCCTAACTTCTCAAAATGGCTCGCCAGTCAGCCTTAACGATTTTCGCGGTCAAAAAGCCGTTGTTCTCTATTTCTACCCAAAGGATGACACGCCTGGATGTACGGCTGAATCTTGTGCTTTTAGAGATAGTTATGAAACCTTCAAAGATGCTGGTGCAGAAGTGATTGGCATCAGCGGCGATTCCTCAAATTCCCACGCTCAATTTGCCAGCAAATATCAGCTTCCCTTTACTTTGTTGAGCGATACTGGCAATCAAGTCCGAAAACTATACGGCGTTCCTGCCACTTTAGGACTCCTGCCCGGACGAGTTACCTATGTGATTGACAAAAATGGAGTGGTGCAGCATATTTTTAACTCGCAGTTAAACTTCAAAGCTCATGTTGATGAGTCTCTCAAAACGCTGCAAGAACTTCAAACAGTCTAGGCAATTTTAGATTTTAGATTGCAGATTTTAGATTTTTATCTGAAATCTGCAATCATTTAAGTTCGTAGTTCGTAGTATTTGTTGGGTTTCGCTTCGCTCAACCCAACCTACCAAAAAAAGCGAGGGTATTGCTATGAGAAAAATCATTATCGGTGTAATGGGCCCAGGCGATCGTACCACGGCATCCGATTTAGCCTATGCTTACGAGTTGGGCCAACTCATCGCCCAACAGGGATGGGTGTTGCTGACTGGCGGTAGAAATGTGGGTGTGATGGACGCCGCCAGCAAGGGTGCAAAGGAAGCTAACGGTCTCACCATCGGTATTCTTCCCAAGAACGATCGCAATAGCATCTCTGAGGGTGTTGACATTGCGATTTTTACCGATATGGGTAACGCCCGCAACAATATCAATGTGCTTTCTAGCGATATAGTGATAGTCTGTGGAATGAGTACAGGGACTGCTTCCGAGGTTGCCCTTGCACTCAGAAGTAACAAAAAAGTTATTTTGTTAAATAATACTGAGGAAAGTAAAGCTTTTTTTACAAGTCTATCAAAAGATAACGTTTTTATTGTTACAAATCCCCGCGAAGCTATTTTAACTGCTAAAGAAATAGGCGATTTTGCCTAAACCACTATCGAAAGAGCGATCGTATTGCTTTTTTAGCCTGTCATTGGAAATAAAACAAACTATATAAAACTAAATTTATCTTTGTACTGAACCAAGATAGCCTTTCTGAGGCGGTAGGTGAAGCTTACCCAACAGCGCTACGATCGAATTATAGAAAGTCTGAAAGCTGGCGGGGTGTTATATGAAGGATAATACGATGTCGCTCGATCGTCGCACGGGGACTTCTTTTTCCCTTACCAAAGTTAGCACAAAAGTCTTTGCGGCTGTGGCGATCGCTCTGAGCTTATCCATATCGGCAAACGCCGAACCCGTTGCCCAATCGAGAAACACTCGTTCTCAGCAAGCTCAAGTACCGGCAATAGTTTATCTCCCCGATGTGCAATTGCAGCAACTCGCACCGCAAGAAGTTGCCGTAGCAGCAAATCGCCCAGTCACCGATGCCGTCGGTAAAATTCTGCAAGCTTACAAAGGTCAGGATGTTGGCATCACGGGGTACAACGTTAGCATTGACCCAAATACCCACGCAGCCACAATAAATTTTATCGTCAAAGATCCTCGCGGAGCCGAAGTTTTTGAAAGTTTGAGCAGTGCCAATCAATACGCTTTGTTTGAATCGATTCGGCAAACGCTGCTGAGCCAATCGCTGTTTAATATTGAGGAAATTACTTTCACTGCAAACGGCGTTCCTTTTGATATTTGATAGCGAGCTTATTTGAGAATTTTAATAGAACGGGAGATGTTAGGGGTATGAAAATATTTGGGCTGATCGCACCTTTACTTTCATCATTTAATAGTGCGATCGCTCTCTCCCATATCTTCCGTTCTTTGAGATTCTGCATCAGAAGGAAACGCTAATCGAATATTAATATCAATTGATATTGTATTTCCATTCGTTTCTTCAAAACCTACATTAAGTATCTTTACTAATGGCTCTAAAGGCAAAGAATAATTTAATTTAGATTTAACAGAAGACTTAGTTTGACTTTTATATCCCGCACCTTCCAGAAAATTATTAATATTTCTCCAATTTCCTACCTTTTCGTTAGGTACATCTGGCATACTTTTAAAGTATTGGTATAAAGTTTTGCAAACATAAACTTCCACACCCTTCGGACTTTGCAATAGTTTGCGAGCCATTTCAGCCGGACTGTAGCCGCACAGCAATCCCCGCAGATAAAGCTTTTCCCGCTCAGTTAGTCCCTTTCTAGCGCGAGGAGCGCATTTGTGCTTAGCTTCCGCCAAATCTCGGTATAGCCTTTCTAAATCCCAGTTATTTGCAGCCTCGGCAAACATCTCATCGTTAGACATGGCAAGGGTTTTGGGTAAGTTGATAGTGTAATGCTAACCAAAAATTATAGTGTTTGTTAGCAGACAGTTAGTTGTGGCTAGTTTAGCATCGGTATAGCTCATAAGCTTGTGCTTGGTCAAAGGCTACTTTACTAAGTAAAAATACTCAAAGCTAAACAGCGATAAGGGAATGAATGTAAAGTTTTGTAAAAAATACCGATGTTTTGCGTAAAAAAAGCTGTTTTTCAGAGGTTTATAAAATGTCAAGTGATTTAGAAGACATACTAGGAAATGCCGCTGATAACTTTTTCAGTGCTGCTGCTGGCGGTCTTGGAAAAGCCATTGGAAACATGGCAGATAGAGCCTTTAAAGATCAAGAAGAAGATGAGTTTGTAGAGATTGACTCAGATGGTAAGGTTCATCCCTACAATCCCTCTCTATCTTCAAAAGGAGTAGCTTTGCGCGATCAAAAGGCTGAGTACTGAGGTAATTAACAATGACCAATATTGCTACTAATCGCGGACTATTATTTATGGGGGCTGATTTATCCAGACCCAGGATGGCAGTTGAAAGTGAGAAGATAAAACGCTACTTTTCACAGTTTGTCTTTAAAGGCTCAAAAGGAATTGTGACCTCTGTACAAGGGTATTTGACGACAGCAGACGGGAATTCTTACTACGTCAAAATAGAAGTTCCTGAAGACTACCCATACACTATGCCAAATATAAAGTTGCCGGAAACAACGATTGAGTCTGCTTGTCCTCATAGGTATAAAGACGGTGATTTATGTGTTATGAAGCCTGAGCAATGGTCTTCAAGCTACTCTTTAGCATTTATGGTAGCAAAGGCTGCAATATGGGTCAATAAATATGATGTTTGGAAACGTACTGGGCGCTGGCCTGGAAAACAGCAAGAACACTAATGAAAGAGCAAAATTCTTTACTTGATTTTGACCGGATAACCTACCTGCTAAATCCAGAACAGTTTGCTGATAAGCGTATCACTATTGTTGGTTTGGGTAGTGGTGGTACACCAGCCTGCGATCACCTTGTAATGAATGGCATTCGCATTTGGGAACTTTACGATCCAGATACTTTGGGAACTGAGAACCTTGTGAAGCATCCTCGAATGCGTAAAGACCTGGGGAAACTTAAAGTAGATATCCAGAAGGAGTGGATAGAAGACCGAAATCCAAATGCAGAGGTTGAAGCTTTTGCAGAAGATGTGATGAACTCCACCAAGTTTATTGAGTCAGTGCGTCGTTCAGATCTGGTGCTTTCTTGTTCAGATAAGAAGAGTGTCAGAGAGTTTGTGAGCGACCAATGTGTAGTAGCGAGAATTCCTTTTGTAACAGCTTCGGTGTTTCGTACAGGTATAGGAGGTGAAGTTTTCGGCTATATTCCAGATCAGACTGGTTGCTACAGATGCTTACAGCTGTACTCTGAACTTAATCACATTAACCTGTCTGATGATGCTTTAGGACTTACCGGAGAAGAGCAGCACAGAATTTATGGGGTTGAGGAACGGAAATTTCGTGCATCAGGACTATCGATTGATATTCAAATGATTGCTTTGATTCAAGTTCGCATGGCTCTGTCTATCCTATTGCAAGAGTCAACAGTGTTAATGCCTCGGCTGAAAAGTAACTGGATTGTGTATGCCAATAGACCTGCAAAAGGCATATTCCGGAGCCATTTTGAGGCAAAGCAGATGCTTTTGAAACCTCAAAAAGTATGTAACTGCACAGAGCAATCTCACCTACAGGAGTCATAATATGTCTGGGTTCTTGCGTTTGTTAGGAATAGGCACAAACGATTCTAGATTTTCCAATCTAAATGTAACAGTAGAAATTTATGAGACTGTGATTGCAAGAATAACTCATGCAGTATCACGATCAGACCGAGAGGAAGGAGGGAAGCTCATTGGGAAAATAAGTGAAAATGGCAATCAACTAAAAATCACAGTAGAAACTTACATTGACTCAGGGCCGCGTGTCAATAACTCAATAGGTCACTTGATGCCAGATGGCGAGTATCAAGAAGCTATGTTTCGTGTATTGGAAAAATTTGACCCGGATATTCATTACCTGGGTTCTTGGCATACTCATCATTGTAATGATCTACCAGAGTTAAGTCCAGGTGATATTAGAAGTTACAAAGAAACTTTAAATAGCCGAAATTACAATTTGGATTATTTCTTTGCATTGTTGGTAACAGCTTTACGGGGCTCGAAAACTCAGAATCTTTACTATCTCTTTTTCAGAGAGCAAGAGCATGGTTACGAACTAAATGATTCACTTGTGCATACAGTTTCTCGAATATCCCCTTTAGACTCAATTTTGAAAAATGCAGAGGAAGTTGCATTTGCTCATCGTCGAAACCGAACTTTATATAGTAATAATGTTTATGGTACTAAATCGAGAGCATCTCAGATTGACACAGGAGTTGATCCTCTAGAAAAAATCCGTAGTGAAGATCAACAATGGATATTAGGGGAAATTCCTTGGGCAAAGCCACGTCAATCTAAGAAAGATGGCTCAATATACTGGCAGTGGCAAATGGATTCAAATGTTGGTAAGCTTGATGTTTATTATAAGCATCCAAGTAACTCACCATCTATCCCAGCATACCTAGAAATTCTATTTGAGGGTAAGCAAATTATTTCAGAACATATACCATTGAATGATTCTCGATTTCAGAAGATTAAGTATTGTTTAGATCGGGCAATAGAGAAGACAAAGTGAACACTATGAGAAGGTATAGAGATCGCCTTCTCATCCCCCCATCCCAAAAGCCTTGTACTCACGCTCCCCGCAAGTGCGATCGCTCAATATCTCACCTATTCATGGTACATTCCTAACCATTACCATTAAAATGAGTACCAATCCTTGCCAATGTCGCAAGAACCTGAAATCGATCGTGGAAATGATGCACCTCGCTTCATCACAAAATTGATATCAAAAATGTTGAAATCCTTGTATCAAGCTAAGAACCTCTTCAGGATAACAACCAGCAGCATCAACTAATCGCACATCAGAATCGCTGGTAATCCTTCCCACAATTGCAGCGCTATTACCCAATCTTTTTACCAATATCTTAGCTACTTCTGGGGGAAGACACAACACTAATTCAAAGTCTTCTCCGCCATATAACGCCCATTTTATTGCTTGTTCTGGCGATATCCAGTTATGTAAAGATTGTGGAATGGGAATGTGCGATCGCTCTATTCTCCCCCCCACACCACTCATCTTACAAATCTGTACTACGGCATCTGCCAAACCATCGCTACTATCCATTCCAGCAAGTTCAATTTTGGATTTTGGATTTTGGATTTTGGATTGGTAATCTAAAATATCCCAGAGAGTTGGTAAAATATCTAGTCTGGGTTTTGGACGTTGGTGTGCTTGAATTAATGACTTTCGATCGGCTTCGCTAAGATTTTTTCCTAGTTCGGGATGCAGTAATAATTCTAATCCGGCGCGGGATGCACCGTGAAAACCTGTTACAACGATCGCATCTCCCACTTTAGCATTAGAACGGCGGATAATTCGATGGGGGAAAGCTTCGCCAAAAGCGGTAATTGAAATGGTGATGACGGGCGATCGCACCACATCTCCACCTGCAATAACAGTATTATATTGTTGCAGGCATTCTGTCATTCCTTGGTAAACTTGTTCTACCCAGCTAACTGCTGTATCGCCAGTCACTCCCAATCCGATTGTAATACCCAAAGGTGTGGCACCCATTGCTGCCAAATCGGATAAATTTGCCGCAGCAGCACGCCATCCCACATCTGACGGGGAAGTAGTGCGATCGCTAAAATGTACGCCATCAACTAATACATCAGTTGTCACAACTAAAGATTGTCCCGGCGACATTTGCATCACCGCCGCATCATCGCCAATAATGTCAGCAGGACAAAAACTTTGCAATCTTTTCAGCAGTCCTTGTTCGCCGATATCTCGAACTTTTAAGCTAGACATAATCCACAATAATTTTAACAAATAAAAGCTGCGCTCGCCGCCGATAACGTGGCACGAGCGATCGCTCTCCATTGGTTTTAACTAGACTTGAATTGTTTGTATTTATGCTCCTATCTTTTTCTTCAATTGATTCCTCGCAATGCCATCTTGCGACTTTCAAAAAGTTGTCCCACAGCCTCTATTACCGTTTTAATCGCATAGGGATCGCACTCTTTGAGAAACTCTTCCGCTTCAATTTTTCCATTAAAGAAATCTTTAGCTTTCTGAAGCAAGTATCCACCAGAGTCAAACCCTATAGATTTGATAATAAACGTAGTTACTGGGGAATTCTTAATATCGTAAGGAGAATCTTTATTGCGACCCTTAGCCAAAAGCTCTAATACCTCACTTTCCAGTTCATTTTTGGGTTGATAGCCTTCATCGATATTGGGGATAAAATGCTGCAATGCAGCTGATTTTACATTTATATCAGGTAATTCTCCCATCATAGTAGAAAGAGGAATATCCCTTCCCATGCGATAGGAAAGCGCCTCCAGGATAGCGATCGTAGTGAGCTTACTTCCCAAATAAAGCTTAGCTACTTCCAGATTTTTTCTAGTTCTTTCCAGCATATTGCGGTAAGTTTCCTCATTGGGTTCGCCCATAAACTGCTGAAAAACCAGTTCTGGTTTGAGGAAGTTCATAAATCCTTCCATTTTTTGCAGAGATTTTCGGTATACCTGCACCGTGTAAGAATTGGCGTTGGGAAGTTCGTGGTTTGTTTCCGGTAAAAGATTCCAGGTATTATCTAAAAAATCAGCAGAGTTAGTAGAGGCAAAATTCTCCACATCTCGGTTTGCCAAGCGCACAGCTCGCTTCACCACCTCACAGGTTTCGGCATCTGTCCAGCCGAAATTGAACTGCTTGTTAGCATTGATCAAGCGCTGGTAGAGCATATCCATAGCGCTGAAACCGGATTCCAGCTTCGGACGAAAAGGAATTGTCGCCTCGATACAGGCGGCGATTTGCGCGATTACACTAGGAGAAAGAAACGGCTTGAGACATTTGGCCGCGATCGCTGCACTCAGAAATTCATTTTGTCCTGCGAACGGAGAAAGCGTCTGACCGGGAGAAAACCCGAATACCGTCGATACAATCTCAAACATTAAATCCTTGGTCAGTTGAGTAGAGTCTCGAATCACGAGCTGTCCCCGAACGTCCCTGACAAAGGGAGTAATGTAACTGCTAATGTTGAAACTGACGCCTTGATCTACTTGCACGTACACCAGGTCGTGAAACAGAGCTGCCAAGACCTCAATCGGATGTTCCTCGCCGCCGACGTCAAAAATGTGTTCTGGAGTGTGGAAATAGCGCCAAGGGCCAGTCATGGTTTGGATAATCAGTTCGGCGATCGGCTCAACTTCAGTCCTTGTAATTTGACTTCCTAGCTCATTAATGGCCCAAACTAAACTATTTAGGCATCTTTCCTGAGCTTCTTTAAGTTCCATATCGGTCTCCCCGTTGTCCCTGATACAAGTGCATGGTATCAAAGGCATCCACAAAAACGCCATCTGCAACTTATTCACTTAAGCATTTGCTCCTCTCTAAATCTGTTCACCCTGCTAAGATTGACGGAAATTACCCATTTCAACAACCGACTTCCGGAATGAGCGCGTAGAGGGGTTTGACACACCAGCTAAAGCAGTGCTTCTGTCCTCCTCGTATCGCCGCCCCGATCGCATAGCCCCATTTAGCACTAAAGTTAGTCCTGGGGACTCTAGCACCCTGACTTAAAGTTTAGGAAATCGATAGAATATATCCCCGTCGGCATCCACTTCCGGAACTGCACCAAAGGTGTTAATCTGCTGTTCTAAGTACTGCTGAGCTAGCTGTGGCTCAACTTTAGCAGTGGCAGCTAGCTGGATTAGAGAAATGCGGCTATTTTGCTCTTTTAGCAATTGATAGAAAGCATTTTGCAACTGCTGTTGCTGGTGAGAAGTTGCAACTGTCCTCAAAATCAGTAAGACTGGTATACCAGCCAGAGTCAGCAAAAATATCAACTCAATAATTGCCATAATCTGACATCTAGTAAGGGTAATTTTAGATTTTAGATTTCAGATTGAGATACCATCTCTAAACCGCCATCATCAATTGAAAATTTTAGCTGTTCAATCTGGGCTTTTCCGACTAACCAGCTTTCTTTGCATAAGTCGGATAAAAGTTTTGTTTTTGGGTTAATAAATAAAAGGAAACAGCCTTTTTGTGTTTTGCTGATAAGCCTTGTAATCTTCACCGAACCTTGCTGCGAGCATTTCTTCCTCGATCGCAATTCTGTTGCCCAGCCAAACTGCACAAACCAAGCCCAGCAACATAAAGCTAGCAAAGCTTTGCAGCATTGTGCAATATCCCGCAAAAAGTAAAACATAGCTTAGATAAATTGGGTGACGCACGATACTGTAAATGCCTGTTGTTACCAGCCGATGATCGGGCTTAATCGCGATCCTGTCAAAAAATCCTTTCAGCGTGCGAATTGCCACTTGATTAATAATTATGGCGACTGCGATCGCCATAATTCCAACAATCCCTGATAAAGTGCGATCGGCGGGATTGGTGACAGCCACAGAGAGCGAAAATTCAAACAGCGCTAACCAATGCACCACTAATAGACCGATAAATTGCACAACCAAAGCCCAACGACCGGAAGTGCGCTTATATTGCTCATCTTCTGTAGTTTTGGTCAGTTTGCCATATCTAACAGCACGCCAAATTGTGGCCATAAAGAAGATCGCATAGGCGTGCAATAAAAAAATTACTTGCCACTGCTGCATCGCACCAAATAAAACTGCTGGCAGCACAATCAATATGGCAAGCATCCCCACCAATACCACACTTAACTGTATAGCTCTGACAAAACTGCTCATAGTTACAGAAATGGTAGGTGGTGAAGGAAATTTCAAATTTAAGATTTCAGATGACAAATTCAATTTTTCAATTGGCCATCTAAAATTTTCAATCTGAAATTCCCCATTAATCTCTATATTAACTTTCTTTGAGTCGCACGACGAACAAGCAGCGAGTCTAAGCTACCTGTGGTTGAATGAGATTTTCCGCACCTTCGATCGCCTTAGCGGACTCAATTTTATCGCCCTGCCGGAGCTTTTCCAACACTTCTTTCCCTTCGATTACGAAGCCAAAGACGGCATAGCGACCGTCCAGCAAGTTGAGACCGGCTGGTGTCAGTTCTGGTTCAAACAGGAAAAAGAAAAACTGAGAAGAACCGCCATTCGGTTCAAATTCGGGTCTAGCCATTCCCAAGGCACCGTAAGCGGAGAAAGGCAGCACGGGTTTATCCAGATAACGACCGGCGTCTTCGAGGGTAATGCCGTAGGTGGGCGCTTCGTCTCCCCTAACCAGAATTTCTAGAGGAATAGCGCGATACTTTCCAGTAGATGGATCGATGAAACCCTGCTCTGGGCCTGCGGGGTCTCCGGTTTGCAGGTAGTAAGATTCTTCGGCACGGATGAACGGCAAACCGTCGTAAAAGCCGCGCTGTACTAAATCGACGAAGTTACCGGCAGTAACGGGGGCACTATAGCCATCCACAACGATGGTGAGATTGCCCTTGTTGGTGACCATTTCCACAATGGCACGACCTTTGAGTTGGGGCAGGTTGCTGTACTCAGCTGGCACTTCAAAGGGGTATTTTTGTACCATTGTGTATTCCAGCAGGCCAACTTTATCGAGCAGCTTTGCCCGCTCTTGGGAGATTAGTTCTTTATCCTTGGCTTCGAGGGCAGCTCGGATATCCGCCAGACCTGCTTTCAGGTCTGCGATCGCAGTTTCTGCTTCGGCTTTGCGTTCTTCAGGAACGCTGGCTAGCAGTTGGTCTTGCCGATCGGTCAAAATCAATGATGCCTTGCTGATATCTGAAGAGATAGCACTCCAACGGCGATTAGACCGCAGTTGGGTAGAAATGTCTTCCAAACTCGCTTGCAGTTCGCGCACCGGCTGGTTGTCTATGGGTAGGGCGTACCGCAAAAGCGCTTTCGCATCGGTAATTGCATTTCCAGCCGGTAAGCGACTTTCGCGACCGCTGCTACCAAAAAAGTTCCACCCGGCACCGCTTAGACCGATATTGAGGAAGATCGCCAGCAGCATCATTACGCCGAGAAGCAGCCAGCGTTTTAGCGCATCTAAGACTGGAAGACTAGAACGAGGCATAAATAAATTTCTAAGTACACACAATTTTAGATTTTCCCATACCGTCGGTGATTGGCGATTGGGGATAGCTAAAAACGTAAAAATCACAAAAATTCAAATGATTCAATGTCCTCTCGATCGAATGCCCTCTGGATCGACTTTCTCCCCAGTCCCCCAAGAGCGGTACAATTAAAGGCCGATTGATCTGGCTAATAAACGTTCATGATTTCGAGTAACGACTTTCGACCCGGTGTTTCGATCGAATGGAATGGCGGCGTTTGGCGGGTCGTGGAATTTCTCCACGTCAAGCCAGGTAAAGGTTCGGCTTTTGTGCGGACAAAGCTCAAAAACGTGCAAACTGGCAACGTGGTAGAACATACCTTCCGGGCTGGGGAAACCGTGCCCCAAGCTAACCTAGAAAAATCTACTATGCAGCATACCTATAAAGACGCGGAAGAGTTCGTCTTTATGGAGATGGAAAGTTATGAAGAAGCCCGACTTTCTGCCAGCCAAATCGGCGAGCGCGTCAAGTACCTTAAAGAAGGCATGGAAGTCAACGTTATCCGCTGGGGAGAGCAGGTACTGGAAGTAGAATTGCCCAACGCGGTTGTGTTGGAAGTAACGCAAACCGATCCGGGAGTCAAGGGAGATACCGCTACTGGCGGCAGCAAACCTGCGATCGTGGAAACCGGTGCCCAAGTGATGGTTCCCCTGTTTATTTCTGTGGGTGAGCGCATCCGTATCGATACCCGTACCGATTCCTACCTGGGTCGTGAATGAATTTGAGATTTTAGATTTTAGATTTTACCCAAAATCCAAAATCTAAAATCTACCCATTGATATAGCTGAAAGCCAATTTAACGAGATCGAACAAGCTGTGGAATTGGATTTTAATGAACTTCGCGAACTCCTGACGGTTTTGAATGGAACCGATATCGCGGAGCTGACCCTTAAGAGCGCCGATTTTGAACTAACGGTGCGGAAAAGCACCCCCGACCCTATTCGGGAAGTATCCGAGCCTCTAGCTCGCGTGCAGCCACCTGTACCACCTCTGCCGAGCGACGCTCTAGCAATGCCATTTTATCCTCAACCTCCGGTGTCGATCGGTGTGCCTGAGAGCGCAACTGCCAGCTCGCCGACCGGGGCTCCTCCCCCCCAAGTTGAGCAAAAATGGTTAACAATTACTTCCCCTATGGTGGGAACGTTTTACCGCTCGCCTGCTCCTGACGAACCGCCATTTGTGGAAGTCGGCGATCGCATCCGTACTGGACAAACAGTCTGTATCATTGAAGCAATGAAGCTGATGAACGAAATCGAAGCCGAAGTCTCAGGGCAGGTGATGGAAATTTTGGTGACCAACGGCCAACCTGTAGAATACGGTCAAGTTCTGATGCGGGTTAACCCCGATTGATAAAAAGTGTATTATCGATTACTGTATTGTGATAGAAAAAAGAACTCGTACAATCTGGGGATCGGTCGGTTCCGAGTTAATTCGATGAAACAAGCGCAGCCTGTACCGCAAGAAGTTGTGCAACAAGTGGCTGAATACTTCAGCATTTTAAGCGAGCCAATGCGCCTGCGGCTGTTGAACTTGCTCCGCAATGGCGAAAAATGCGTGCAAGAACTGGTAGAGGCGACCGAAACCAGTCAGGCTAACGTTTCCAAACACCTGAAAGTGATGCTGCAAGCGGGTATCCTCAGCCGCCGTAGCGAAGGCACTTCCGCCTACTACAAAGTGGAAGATGAGTTAATCTTCGATCTGTGTAACTTGGTGTGCGATCGCTTAGCAACGCGCATTGAACAGCAAGCGCGTCACTTTCGGGAGTTCAGTCTAGCTAGCAAAGAATAAGAAAAGTCAAAAACAAGAGGGAGAGGGAGAAAAGAGCGGCATAAATGGGGGAAAATCTGAATTTTTCCGCTCTCCCCTTTTTTCTCTTCCTTCTCTCCTCTCCCTTTTCTTTTTAACTTTTGACTTTTGACTTTTAACTTTTCCCAAGCCCAACTAGAGAGGAAAGTTTTTCTGAAAACTTTGGCGAGTTAGTGGCTGTTCGAGCTCTAAGCCTTCACCACCCAAAGTTTCCAGGGGTTTTCCATCCACAGCGATCAACACCTTGGCATTAGGGTCTAAACTGGTAGCGGTATAGATGACCTGTCCTAAGCGCCCCGTCATCGCCGCGCTGCCACCGCCAGAGTTAAACTCCTGAGATAGATCGACCGTCACGGTATCGTTTTGAACAGTAACGCTGCGGAGTTTGGTTCCTTTGGGAATACTTGTCGAAATTTTGTCATCGGTAGCGTTAGGCCCAGCCAGCAAGCGGACAAAAGCTTGTGCCAAAATAGCATTGGGACTTTTACTGGCAGCCTTATCCAGCGTTACCGGACGACCCACCAGTTCTAGTTTATTGCCTCGATCTTGAAGCCAATAGATTTCTGCCGTTTCCGGTACTGGAGCTGGCTGTGGTGTATTGGGGGTGTTTGTTGTAGAGTTTGTAGAGTTTGTAGAGTTTGTCGGCGTAGGGGTGGGAGCGGGAGTACGCGAATTCAATGCCAACCAAACCGTTCCGCCACCAATAGCCAAAATTATACCCCCGATAGTCGCAATTGCACGCCGAGAAACGGCACGATCGGGTTTTCGCTTGTTCATAAATACGTAGCTCCTTGAGAATTGGCAGGTTCTGTGTGAGGAGACGATAAGAGGATAATAATTTCCGGAAAAAGGTTACTTTTTGTCAGTTTGAGGCAAAGAGTCCGGTTTTATTCGCACAAAGGCTGCTATCTCCATTTGCTGTGGTTTTATATTCAATTGTAGAAGCCGGGCTGTGATTCCTGCATCTTCCAATTTACGGAAATCAAACTGCTCGCTGATGGTTTCGGCGATCGGACCGATCAAGAAAGCCGGCAGGGCACTATCGTTGATCGAGGCAGTTGGCGAAATCAATTGGATCTGACGCCCGGAAACTACGCCCAGCCCCGACTCTACCTTGAGATTTAGCTGTTTGGGATTGGTTTGCTTGTCGGCACCTTCACCTTTTTCCTGTAATGCTACCTGAAAACGCACGCGGTTATCAGCCAGAAATTCTACCCGTGGATTGACAAACTCGTAAGCTTGTGCTTGTTGACCGCCCATATTGCCCAAAAAACCGCTTCCCAGGTTACGCAACCGAGCTGTGACTGTCGGTGATGCGAGCAGTTTGTTGACGTCATCTTGGGTTAAAACGAAACGCAATCCAGCCTGTATCGGTTGCCGCAAAGCCCCGCTCGGCAATCTTTGACTTTGGTTACCCTCGACGGGCGGGAGCTCGCTGCGTTGCCTAAGACGCTGGATATTGAAATTCAGGGGGTCGGTTTCCATTTCTAGAGCTGCGATGCGGAAGTCTGGCGTCACCCATAAGCCTCGTCCTGCAATTCGCACTCGTTCGACTTTGCCTTGTATGAGTTGGTGAGAGGGAGCGTTGTCAACGCGCACTTGCAGCTGTTCCACCTTTTCCATACGAGAGCGAATCACATTTTGGGCGACGCTATCGACGACGAAACCAACTGGGGAAAGGAAACCAAGTAAGCCAGATAAGAGGAGTGTGAATAATTCCATTGGTGATTGGTTAGGGGCTAGAAAAGTCAAAAGTCAAAAGTCAAAAGTCAAAAGAAAAAAGAAAAAAGAAAAAAAGGAGTTAGGTTTAGGTAGTAGAGAATTATAACTAATACCTATTGCCTATTAGATTCCAGTTGCGGTAATTTGAGAAGAACACCAGCAAAAAACCAATAATAGATTGCCACTGGCAGAACATCTAGCGGGTAATAGTAAATGTTGTAGCTGATAAACAAGACAAATGCCCACAGACAAATTCCCAAGCGACGCAACTTGATATCTTTAACCGATCGGTAAGCTTTGAACGTGAGGAAAGTTAAGATAGAAATCACTGCTAGCATAGCGATCAGGCCAAGTGGCCCTATTTCGTAAAGCACCTTGGGATAGTAGGTTTCAACCAACGCAGTTTCGCCGAAAATACGTGCTGCATTAGTAGCTCGTCCCAAACCACTACCAAAAAAGCTTTCTAAGTTGCCCAGCACCCAGTCAAACTGGGGAACAATAAATTCGTAAAGGAGCGAATCTTTCCAATAACTGAAAAACTCAGTGTTTAAGCCAAGTACAAGCACAATTGCGCCTCCCAAGTAAATTATAATCCCGCGCTTGAAATTTCCCCCAGGAGCTGCAAAAAATAGCAGAAGTGCGAAGATGGTAATAATTAAAACTAGCGCGATTTTTTGACCGGAAACAACCGCTACGAACAAGACTAAAGCCATAGCTACGAAGCTGGCATTTCGCCAACGACGAGAAGTTTCGCTCACAGCAGAAGCAACGGTGAAAAAACCATTTGAAATCAGAAACCAACCCCATTGCCAGGGTGCGGCAAATGTTCCCGGTAAGCGAATTACCCCCAGTTCGGGATTGTAAAGTAAAGCACCGCCGACAAAACACCTAGCATCGAGAGCTGCTTTGAATAAAGCATCTCCTTCCAGTCCGCTCGTACCTGTACACACACCGCTGCTAAGTAACAGGTATTGAATAAAAGCCAGAGTGCAGCAAATTAAGGCCAGAACAACGTGCAGGCGGATTAAAAATCGCAATTCATTTTTGTTGCGAATCAGGTAATAAGCACAAAAAATCAGGGGGATGTATCCGATTAGCACTTTTAAACCAATAATCCCCATAAAAAATGGTTGTTCGTCAAGATCGGAATTGAACTGTTGATAGCCGTTGACATAAACTAAAGTGACCGAACAACACGCCAATAAAAACAACAGTGGCTGCTTTAGGGGTTGGGCAATTACTATGGGTAAATGCGAGCGCTGACAGTAAATAATTAAAGCAATAAGCGCGGGTACGTAGAGGATATCTTTAGTTATAAAAAAAAGTGGATTACCTCCTGCAATCGCATATGTAAAAGTGCCGATGAAAGGTAAGTAAATGAGAAATGCCCATAAAGCTTTGCGGGCTAGTTGATAGTAAAATGGCATGATTTTCAGAGAAACTAAGTGGCCGATGCTGAGCTGGGGAAATCCCCTCGCTCAGATGCCGTTTTTCTACTTGTGTATTGCTACTTCGATTCGTTGCTTGAGTGTGGAGACAACTTCATCCAGAGGTATTTCTTCGGATTTGTGGCTGGCTCTTTCGACGACTTCTACTTTGCCTGATTTGAGAGATTTTCCGGTGACAATGCGATAGGGAATACCGATTAAATCGGCGTCTTTAAATTTAACTCCAGCGCGTTCGTTGCGGTCATCAAGCAGAGTTTCAATTCCCGCTTCGTTGAGTTGGCTGTAAAGTTTTTCCGCTGCTTGCAGTTGTTCGCCGTCGCTGATGTTGGGAACTGAGATGATGACGTGATAGGGTGCGATCGCTACAGGCCAAATTATCCCATCTTTGTCGTAAGATTGCTCTACGGCTGCTTGCGCTAAACGCGATACGCCGACACCATAACAACCCATGACTAAGGGAACTTCTTCTCCTTGTTCGTTAGTATAAGTTGCTCCCATTGCTTTGGAGTATTTGATGCCTAATTGGAAAATGTGACCGACTTCAATTCCTCTGGCACTTTGCAGGGTTTGTGCGGGGTTGTGAATGGCCCGATCGCCCGGTCGAGCTTTTCGCACATCTACCACGATTTCCGGTAATTGGAATTGCTCTTTCCAGTTAGCACCGATAACGTGATAACCAGATTCATTCGCACCGGTAACGAAATTTTTAAGTTCGACAGCAGTTTTATCGACTAACCGCAAAAACTTGCGATCGAGTTGTTTTTGGTCAGCAATATAATCGTCAGCGATATCGGGAGCAATATAACCCAAAGGTAAAGATTTCGCTGCCCATTTTGACTGTGCTTCTGCATCGGGAACCTTCAGCGATAATAAAGTTTTACCGCCGTAGCGATCGGCCAATTTCGTCAACTCATTTTGCAACTTTACTTCATTGACTTCTTGGTCGCCGCGAATGCTTACCAGCACTAACACCGTCATCCCATTATCGTAAACACCCTGATACAGAACGTTTTTCACAATTTGAGTGGGAGAACACTTGAGGAATTGACAGAGTTTTTCTATAGTTTCCGTTCCCGGAGTTTCCCGTTTTTCATAACTGGTAAAAGGTGAAGTTTTTGCATCTGCTGGCAAAGAAACAGCCTTTTCCACATTCGCGGCGTACTCGCCATCTTCCGTGTATAAAACTTCATCTTCTCCCGCTTCCGCCAACACCATAAATTCTTGAGAACCGGAACCGCCAATTGCCCCCGAATCAGCTTGCACGGGTCGGAAAGCCAAACCACTGCGCCGCAGCATATTGCTGTAGGCTTTGTGCATATCGTCGTAAGTTTTTTTGAGGCTTTCCTCATCCGCGTGGAACGAATAGCCATCTTTCATAATAAATTCCCGTCCGCGCATCAAACCAAATCTAGGGCGAATTTCATCGCGGAATTTAGTTTGAATTTGGTAGAGATGCAGAGGTAATTGCCGATAAGAACGTATCATTTCCTTGGCAATAGTGGTAATTACTTCTTCATGAGTTGGCCCCAAACTTAATTCTCGCTCTTGTCTGTCTTTGAGGGCGAACATGATACCCTCAGCTTGGGTGTACGTATCCCAACGACCGGATTCGCGCCACAACTCTGACGGTTGCAGTTGCGGTAAGAGACACTCTTGTGCGCCTGTAGCGTTCATTTCCTCGCGGACAATCTGAGAAACTTTTTGCAGAACGCGCCACATGAAGGGGAGATAGGCATAGATACCGCTACCGATGCGACGGATGTAACCTGCGCGGAGTAGTAATTTATGACTGGGGATTTCTGCTTCGGCTGGGTCTTCCCGCAGTGTGACGAATAACATTTGAGAGAGTCGCATCGTTTGTTCCCGTTCCCAACTGAGATGTTTGCTTTCTCAGTCTAGAACATCATCAGGATAATATCTCAAGTTCTTGAATCAACTCGCTATGGGTGAGAATCGGTACGGTGAGATTTACGCAGTCTTCGGTATTGTGAGTAACAATGGCATCCAGTAGGTTGATTGCATCTTGAAAATCTCGAAAATTGGCTATAAGTGCTGTTGAAATTGCCGCTTTGTTGAGTGTGGCAATTCGGCAGGCTTTGGCCATTTTTTTAATATATGCAGCCAGACTATTCCCTTCGGGTCAACAATTGTTTATGCTAATACATAGTTCTCTCGTCTCACAATCCCTACTGTACAAAATCTCGCTATAACTCAGTATAATGGCAGTTTATCAAGACCGCGAAGCGTTCATTCCCTATCATCGGCGCGATATCATCGAAATTTGCATTGAAGACGGCAAGTTATCGGCCACAGATGAGCAAAAATTCCGCGAGTTCTGCGAAATATTATCGGCTTATTATCATTTTCATCTGCATCATACATTGGAAATGCTAAAGGATAATTTCGATCCATTTAATCCTGATGCCGATAGCGAACCGAGGATTGCACTTACGAGGGAGCGAAAGGCAAAGATGGAAGCCGAACTGATTGCTGGCTTTGAAAATATTCTTTCAAGAGCAAATTATATAGCTTTAACAGAAGAAATGTTACAAAAGGTTTTCCAGGAAAAGACATTGATCGAATTAAAAACAAAAGTTGATTTTGATGATTTTGAACGAGTGGTTTGCTATTATCGAGGCGACAGTCAAAAGATTGCTACGGTTAAGAAGTGGTTTAAGAAGAAAAAACGTAAATCAGCCGTTTTTGAACGGGTGGTATTGCTGCTAAAATTTAAAGATGAAAATTATTTTGAATCAAAAAAAATTAAGTACGATCGCCTTAACTTCACGCCCGGTAAAATTTATATTTATTTTTATAAAAACATCCCCAAATTTGACTTAGAATTGCTATTTCCCAATGTCAAAATTAGCATGACCTGGAAAGACCGTATCCTCTTTGGTATTCCAGCTATAGGAGCTGCTATTCCGATCGTACTCAAAGTTATCCCTCAACTGTTGCTGATTATCAGCGCAATCTTATTTGTCGTCTTCGGCCAAGTAAATATCGGCAAAGATAATGCCAGCAAAAATGCGGTACGCGATGTTACACCAGTATTGGTGGCTACCCTGTCTCTGGCGATGACATTTGGCGGTTTTGCTTTCAAGCAATACAACAGTTACAAAAGCAAGAAAGTAAAATTTCAAAAAAAAGTTACCGACACTCTATTTTTCAGGAACTTAGCTAACAATGCTAGCGTTTTTGGAGCTTTAATAGATGCTGCTGAAGAAGAAGAATGTAAAGAGATTATCTTAGTTTATTATCATCTGTTAACAAGCGAAACATCTCTTACCCCGGAACAATTGGACGATCGCATTGAGGAATGGATGGATGAAAAATTTGGCACGGAAATAGATTTTGATATCAATGGCCCTCTACACAATCTGGAAGCAATACGCGGCAAAATCGTTAAAGAAGGCTGGGATGAAGCCAGTACGCCAGAAATACCTTTGCTGAGTTACGATGAGCGAGGGTTTTGCAAAGTTAGCTCCCTAGAGGATGCCAAAAAGATCGTAGATTATGTTTGGGATAATGCCTTTATCTGTGAAAAATGATGCTCGATCGCACGGTTATTTCGGAATCTCTATGGAAAAGTTCATATACGAAGATTTTCTCCCCCGTTCCCCCGCTCCCCCACTCCCCGATAGTTTCAGATGTGTAGTTTGAGACAGTGCGATCGCTATTTCCTTGGAGCCAAAAATAGTTTATGCTAATGCCTAGTTCATCCCTTTCACATTCTTGACGATCTAAAACATCGGCATAGCTCGGCATTATGGCAACTTATCAAGACCGCGAAGCATTTATTCCCTATCAGCGACGTGACCTGATCGAACTTTGCGTTCAAGACGGCCAATTGGCTGGCGCAGATGTGCAAAAGTTTCGCGATTTCTGCGAAATATTGTCTGCCTATTACCATTTTCAGTTACATCAAACATTAGAGGTTATCAAGGATAATTTTGCTCCTTTTGACCCAGATACCGATACCAAGTCGATCGCGGTCGTAACGATAGACCAAAAGGCGAATATGGAAGCTAAATTGGTCGATGCGTTTAAAACTCTCCTAGAAAGAGCCAATTACATTACTTTATCTGAAGAAATGCTACAACGTGCTTTTCAGGTAAGCTCATTGATAGAGTTAAAAACAGATGTCGATTTAAACGACTTCGAGCGCATAATTTGTTACTATCGTGGCGACACTCAAAAAACAACTACTGTGAATAAATTTTTGAAAAAACTCGAAAAACCAGTAGATGTTTTTGAACGAGTAGTTTTATTGCTGAAATTCAAAGATGAACGTTATTTTGAAGTAAAAAAAATTAAAGCGGACAATCTTAATTTTAAACCAGGGAAAATGTACATTTACTATTACAAAAATATTCCCAAATTCGATTTAGAATTTTTATTTCCGAACATCAAAATTAGCATGACATGGAAAGACCGTCTCCTGTTCGGCGTACCAGCAATTGGGGCAGCTGTGCCGGTGGCGATCAAAGTCTTACCCCAACTTTTGCTGATTACCGCGATAATATCATTTGTTGTCTTTGGAAAGTCAAGCATCGCAAATTTTAGTATCAACCAAGAGCAATTGAGTAACATCATGCCAGTACTGGTGGCGGCGTTATCGCTAGTGGTTGCGCTTGGTGGGTTTGCCGTCCGGCAATATAACAATTACAACAGCAAGAAAATCAAATTTCAAAAAAATATTACCGACACGCTTTTTTTCAGAGCGCTTGCTAATAACAGCAGTGTTTTTGGATCTTTAATTGATGCGGCTGAAGAGGAAGAATGTAAAGAAATACTCTTGGTTTATTATCACCTGTTGACGAGTAAGACACCTCTTACTCCCAAACAATTAGATGACCGAATTGAAGAGTGGATGGAGAAAAAATTTGGCACTAAAATTGACTTCGACATCAATGGCCCCCTACGTAACCTGGAAGCAATACGGGGCAAAATTGTCAAAGATGGTGCGGAGACAGACAGTATTTCAGAAATACCTTTGCTGACATATGATGAAAAAGGCTTTTGCAAAATTCCATCTCTAGAAGATGCCAAAACAGTCATAGATTACGTTTGGGACAATGCTTTTCTCTACGCCAAATAATGTGCGATCGCTCTAAATAAAAAAGCTCTATCCAAGGCGATCGCTCCTAAAAAACCATACCTATTTTTAGAGTTGAGAATTGAAATTTACCTAACAATAAATATCAACTCTCAACTTAGTATTTATTTCTGGCTTTGGCAAGTAAAATACTAATCCAAAACAACATAGGGAGACGAAAAGAAATATTTGGCTTTTTTCGATAAATCTTATTATTTTATTCATCCGGTTTATGTCCGAATACAATAATTTTTACAAATTATACTACGCTCTAAATAGCAAAAATTGTAAGGAAATTAAAAGAAATTTTTCAAATTATAACAATCTATCTAAATTTACAAATATATCCTTGAATCTGCGATAAAAATAATAGATAGATGTGGAATTGCAGCCAGAACGGTTTTAAGTAATGTCCGCTGAAACAAGTACCAAGTTTACTTCTGTTTACGGCCCAGTTAAATCTTGGCGATATGGTCGATCGCTCGGTATAGACCCCATTGGCCCAGTGTCTGTTTGTTCGTTCAACTGCGTGTATTGCCAATTGGGAGAAATTGAACGTAAAATATGCGATCGCGCTATCTACATCCCCACGACACAAATTCTCCAAGATTTGCAAGCTTTCGCGCCTTGGGATGTAGATGTCATCACCCTCAGCGGTAGCGGCGAACCCACTTTAGCACTTAACTTGGCAGAAATCCTCTCATCAATCAAACAACTCACTCATCGACCGACTTTAGTATTGACAAACGCCACATTATTATCAGACCCTGATGTGCGTGCGGCTTTGTCTTTAACTGACAAAATATCGGTCAAACTTGATGCCATTTCCGCCGAACAATTGCGGCGCGTCAATCGACCTGTGTCAGGGATAGAAATGTCAGATATTTGCACAAATATTAAAAATTTTCGTCAGGAATATCGCGGACATTTAGGCATTCAAACCATGATTTTAACGAAATGGAATGAAGCTACTAAAGCTGAATATCTGCAAATGATGCAATCTTTACTGCCGGATGAAATTCAACTCAATACCCCGACGCGCCCAAAACCGTTGAAACACGAAATAGACGGAAGAGAGAACCACAGCAGCGCCGATAATAGACCTTACGAAGTGCGATCGCTCAAATGTGTCAGTCTAGATGTTTTGCAGGAATTCGCCACCGAAATTAATCGCGCTACTGGTATTCCTGTACGTTATGCTCCCATTGGGTAAGTCTCTGAATTTAAGAGTAGCTAAATTCAACCGATCTTCGTCCGGGCACAATTGATATCTTTACGTCCGCATAAATGACCTTACCAGCGGCGAGGTCGAAGAGCCGAAAAGCTTACCCAGTCAATTTTCAGGTATAATTGTCGCCCTATCCGAATAGAGAGCAAAGTTACTCTTCTCTTAATAGAGATCTCCAAGATATACTTCTTTGCTACTTAGCGTGCTAAACTTGCAGGAAAATCCCTTCTGCGGAGTGATTCGATAATTTGTAGGCTGGGCATCACCGACCATCTAAATATAATTGGTAATTGCCCACTATTGCTTCTCTTGAAAGGGCTACAGGCGTTTTGGCAGGCAATGGCCAACCCAGCCAATGATATCAAGGTGTTTATGACAAAAGAAACATTTAAAGCTTTTCTCGTTAGCCAAATAGATAACAAAAATTACCAGACGAATATTGTAGAAAAAGTAGTGGATGACCTGCCACAAGGTGACGTTCTAATTCGTGTGGAATACTCTTCTCTAAACTACAAAGATGCGCTATCAGCCAAGGGAAATCCTGGCGTTACCAAAAAGTTTCCTCACGTACCGGGAATTGATGCTGCTGGAAGAGTGGTTATCAGTAAATCTGCCCAGTTTCAAGCAAACGATTCTGTGATTGTGACTGGTTTCGATTTAGGAATGGATACTTGGGGAGGATTTGCCGAATATATTCGCGTTCCTGCTGAATGGGTGGTTAGTCTTCCTGATGGAATGAGTCTGAGGGAAAGCATGATATTTGGAACGGCTGGTTTTACGGCAGCACTTTGCATCGACGCGCTACAACAAAATAACATTACTCCGGATAGAGGCGAAGTTTTAGTAACTGGTGCTACTGGTGGAGTTGGCAGTATTGCTATTTCTATTTTAGCAAAATTAGGTTACGCTGTTGTAGCGGTTACAGGCAAAGAATCGCAATATGACTACCTCAAGTTCCTGGGTGCATCATCAATAATCTCAAGAGAGGAAGTCAACGATAATAGCGGTAAGCCCCTGTTGAAAGAACGTTGGGCAGGAGTGGTAGATACGGTGGGAGGAAATACTTTAGCAACGCTGATCGAAACTACCAAGCATAGCGGCTGTGTTACCGCTTGTGGTTTGGTAGGTGGTGCGGAGTTAATAACGACTGTTTACCCTTTCATTTTGCGGGGAGTGCGGCTGATTGGAATTGATTCGGTTCAATGTCCGATCGCAACCAGATCGACGCTTTGGAAAAAGTTAGCGTCTGATTGGAAACCCTCGCATTTAGAGCGCGTGGTAACAACTGTAAATTTAGAAGAATTGAGAGAGAAAGTTAATGCAATTCTCCAAGGAAAAATTGTAGGGCGTGTGCTAGTTGACCTATCAAGGAAAGATCGGCTAGCCAAATTATAGTTAAATTATAGTAATGGCCAACGGCCATGCAGTCACAAACCAAACTACCAGCAAAATTAAGGAAGAGGTAAATAGTAATTTATTTTAGTCTTATGTCAAATAACCCGAAGATAAAAATTTTGGTAATTGAAGACGAAGAAATCGTCCGTATAACCATTTTAGAAATTCTAGCCAGACAAAATTTTGAGACATTTGAGGCCGAAAATGGCATCAAAGGCATCGAAATTGCTAGAGAAAAAAAGCCCGATCTAATTATTTGCGACGTGCGGATGCGCGAACTAGATGGCTACGGTGTCCTGAAAGCGCTCAGAAGCGAACCTGCGACGGCAGCTATCCCCTTCATTTTTATCACTGGCTTATCTAATAAAGCGGATACCAGGAAAGGTATGGAAGAGGGAGCAGACGATTATATAATCAAACCGTTTACACCTGCCCAATTGCTGAAAGCGATCGCAGCTAGACTCGAAAAACAAGCCGCTATTAAGCAGCAAGAAGCACAAAAACTAGATGAATTGCGTAGGAATATTACTTTATCCCTTCCCCATGAATTGCGAACTCCTTTAAATGGCATTATGGGGTTTTCACAACTGCTACTTACCGAGTTAGATTCGCTAGATAAATCTGAGATTCGGGAAATGGTCGAGCAGATCCAAGCTGCTAGCAAACGTTTGTATCGCCTGATTCAGAACTTTTTGTTGTACGCAGATCTAGAAGTTATTGCTTCCCATCCAGAGCGAATCAAAGCGCTACGGAGTCATCGGATAGAGTATGCCAAAACAATGATTGCCGATATAGCCATTCACCAAGCAAAAAAAGCGCAACGAGAAAACGATCTGCATTTGCATTTAGCAGATGGAGAAATTCAAATTTCCGCACAGCATCTGAATAAGCTGGTAGAAGAACTGATAGATAACGCTTTTAAATTTTCTGAAACGGGAACGCCAATTTATATCATCAGCATGGTAAAAAATAATTTTTTTATTCTATCCGTGAGCGATAAAGGACGGGGTATGAACGCCGAACAAATTGCTAATTTAGGAGCTTATATGCAGTTCGATCGCAAACTCTACGAACAGCAAGGCTCTGGTTTGGGATTGGCGATCGCTAAACGTCTAGCAGAATTGTACGGTGGAGAATTGTTTGTAGAAAGCATCCCCGGACAGCAAACAACCGTGCGGGTTGTTATTCCTACTCCAAGCCAATTTTAGATTTTAGATTTTGGATTTTGGCTAGGGAAGAGGGAAGAGGGAGAGGGAAAAGGGAAGAGGAAGAGGGAGAAGGGAAAAGCGAAAATATTAATTCTTCTACTCCCCCACTCCCCCACTCCCCCACTCTCCCTGACGCCCTAGTGCCTAACCCCTAACATTTAGCTACAAATAGGAATCTCAATTACGAACTCTGCGCCTTTTCCTGGCTCTGATATACAGTGCAATTTTCCACCATGTTTTCTGACCACAATTTGGTAGCTAATTGCCAATCCCATTCCAGTTCCTTGACCGATAGGTTTGGTTGTAAAAAACGGGTCAAATAGCTTTCTTTGGACATCATCAGCAATTCCCAAACCATTATCTGCGATGCGGATAAATAAACGGTTGTTTTCTTTTAAAAATGTGCGAATTGCGATCCTACCCTGGCAAGCCTTAATTTCTGCCAGCGATCGCTGTTTGTTGTATTCGTTTATGGAATCAATAGCATTACACAGCAGATTCATAAATACTTGGTTTAGCTGTCCGGCGTAGCACTCGATTTTGGGTAAATCACCGTACTCTTTAATCACCTGAATACCCGGATAATCCCCTTTAGCTTTCAGACGATTATGCAAAAACATCAACGCTGACTCAATCCCCTCGTGAATATCTACCCTCTTCTTTTCTGCTTCATCCAAACGGGAGAAATTTCGCAAAGACAGAACTATATCCCGAATGCGATCGGCCCCTACTTTCATCGAATCCAACAGTTTGGGAAAATCTTCTACTAAAAAATCGACTTCCTTGTCTTCAATTTCTACTTGCAGTTCCGGAACTGGATTGGGATAATAATATTTGTAGAGATTAAGCAAATACAGCAAATCTTGAGCGTACTGTTTCGCGTATTGAATGTTGCCGTAGATAAAATTGATGGGGTTGTTAATCTCATGTGCAATCCCACCAACCAATTGACTGAGGCTAGACATTTTTTCGGCTTGAATTAGTTGCGCTTGAGTTTGCTGCAATTGGCGCAAAGTTCTTTCTAATTGTTGAGCTTGTGCCGTAGCAGTAGCTGCCAATTCTTCCTTAATTTGTAATGCTTGCCGCAGTTCTACTTCAGTCTGTTTGCGCTTTGTAATATCGCGTAGCAGCACAACATATTCTTGTCGTTCTTGATTATTTCTGCCTGAAATTGCCACTTCCAGAAATCGCGAGTTTCCATCTCCACGAGTTACGATCTGTTCGCTACGGGATGGCCAACGCTCCGGCACATCCGGTAAATCCAAAAGTATTTGGTTTAAACGATTTCCGAGTAAATTTTCATTTTTTACTCCAAACAACAGTTCGGTTGCGGGATTTGCTTGCAAAATTACACAATTTTCATCTAACACTATAATTGCATCCAGAGCAATTTTGAAAAGGTGTTCTGCCTTTTCTCCGGCTTCGATAATACTCGTCACTTGCGGTAAGCTAGTCCAGCAAGCGATCGCTACTCCTACAAATGCACTTGTCAGCAGCAAAAGTACAAAAACATTCGTATAGTTTTCGACAGATGCGCTATCTAATTTAGCTCTAGCCGCCCATCCTATTGTTGTGGCGCTGCAAATTAAGAAAATTAAAACTCCCACCTGCACCAGCACAAAATCTGGCATCCTTTCCTGAGAAAGAGGACGATGGCGTTCTTTCCACCAAGATGGATGGAAAGGTGGAAATTTGAGGCTACGTACAGCTGCATCTGCTGCCAAAATTGCGATCGGCAACAGCAATCCGATCGCCAAATATTTCCAGTCCCAAGCTAAACCTCCCACTACCAGGACGATCGCTTCAACTACAAAAAAGCCTCCCGACCACAACGGCCATAATACAGCCGATTTACCTCGACGCAGCCACAATCCTAGATGGATCGCCAACATCGAAAAAAGATATCCCGTTCCAGCTATCATCACCACGAGATCCACATCTCCCCACATCAGACAAACCAGATTCAGTACAAGGGTAAATGTCAGACCCGGGCCGAAAACACCCCGCCGAGAAACGACTCCAAATACAGGTGAAAGATATCCGTCTATTGCCAGTTGATATAAAATTCGGGGCGAGTTGGAAACTGCCGTAGCCGAACTCAAAAGACAGCCGCAAGCAATCAGAAATGTCACCAAAAATGAAGCTGATTCACCCCAAAATGGTTTGGCTGCCCCCACCATATTTAAAAAAGCATTGTTGCCAATTTCGGAAGCATTTGCCAACTGCATCAGTACCCAAGAACCACCCAGATACACTGGCACAATTAACCAGGCAGCAAAATCTAAACAACGCAAGGTGACTCTGGGGTTTTTGCTATCTGCCACAAACGAAGAAGCAGTTTCGCAACCGTAAACGGCATATACGGCAATAAAAAACCACTTCGCCCATTCCACAAAATTGAGCGGCGGCAGATTTTGTATTTCTAACCCACTGCTGGGAAAAAAACCGGGACTGTCGCTTGCTAAACTTAACCATCCAATTCCTTGAATGCCAAAAGCGAGTAGCAATCCTATTGCTGGAAAGACAAAGCATGAATGCAAAATTCCCAAAGCTCTCGTGCCGCTAAAAGCTACTAGAAAAGGAAGTAAAGTAAATCCAATTCTCAACAACGTTACCGGACACGAAATGCCAAGCGGAGAAAGAGTCGCCTCGATTAAATCGGTGAGTATAATGGCATTCATCGGCGGTACCGATACCCATCCCAAAAGATAGCCGATCGCTGCATAGCGAGCCAGTCCGGGATAGCTTTTCAGTAGTCTGGTCGTGTAATTGGGCGTTCCTCCCGATACTTTCGGCCACTGAATACCCAGGCGCTTGATTTGCAGGTTCAGCATAATACCGACGATCGCTCCCGGCAACCATACAAAAATTGCTTTCGGCCCTAACTCTGCGTGCATACTCGGTGCGGTACCAAGCCATAGCAACAAACCGGAAAGCCCGAATCCCCAGCTTTCCATCGGACTTAGGCTTGCTTCGAGACGCTGGGAGAAACGACGATTCAGTTTTCCTTTATCCACGTCTGCACAACTATTAGACTTTTGCGAATAAGTAGTGTTTATGTTAAGTTCAACCATAAATTAGGGACTCGAAGGCGACCAGCCCGATTTATTTTTATGAAAATACAGTTGTCCCGATCAACTTTCTTGGAGTTAGCCTAAGAGTTGATGCTTTGAAAAGATACACCCAAAATCGAGCTCTAGCTTTTGCTTTATCACTTTAAAGCCTATACTATCTTTATTTTTACTATCAATCTCTGCTTAACCTTACTTACGATAGAACAATTTACATAATTTGTGGTGTATCCGTTTTAGCTTTATAGGCAAGAGCCAGTGTACAAATGCTGGAATTATCTCTGGGCAAGAGTTTCATCAAGCCCTAGCTAGGGGCTGGGGGTTAGGGGTTAGGGGCTGGGGGTTAGGGGTTAGGGATTAGGGATTAGGGGTTAGGGGTTAGGGGCTAGGGATTAGGGGTTAGGGATTAGGGGAAGAGGGAGAGAGAAGAAGAGGAATTTTGACTTTTGACTTTTGACTTTTGACTTTTAGCTCCCCCACTCCCCCCTTCCCTGCCAAAAAAAACCCCAGCGGAGTGCTGGGGTTCGATCGTCCAGAGGATGCCGTCGCTCTTAGTTCGGCAAGTTGTTGCTGCCATAAGCATCCACGCTGAAGGCAGGAACGCGATCGCTATAGTCTATCTTGCTGCCGGTAATACTTTCGGATAGTTTCTCAAAAGACTCAGAGCGCCAGTTTCTTTCGTGAATTGGCTTGGACTGCTCGCCTCGGAAGTAAGCTTGAGTACCGATCGCAGCAGCAGCAACCCAACCGACGATCAATAGTGCAATCAGAATAGTCATAACCGTTTTCTCCCGTTTGTGTCTTTCTGTAAATAAATGTAACGAAGTTTAACAATATCTGTTTGTGACTTGACTCAATCACCTAAGTGATGTTAATCACAAGCGCCATTAGAGCGTCACCCGATAATAAAAGTCAAAAGTCACTCATTCAAAAGTCACTCATTCAAAATTTCCCCTCCTCCCTCTCCCTTTCCGAGTAACCCACCATATCGCCAAACCTATAAAACAAAAAACATTTTTCACCATCAACCCGAAACAGCCGATTAACTTCAAAGAGTTTGTTTCCATCGTTCGGGAAACCGTACAGCATCATAAATTGCCAAAAGCCGACGATCGCGGTAAATTATCATTGATTTCTATCTAGGGCTGGAGAGAAATTTTTATGCCCACCTACGATTACTTTTGTGCAAGTAACAATCAAAAAGTTGAAGTTCGCCACAGTATTCACGAAAAACTTACCACTTGGGGCGAGTTGTGTAAGCTCGCTCAATGCGACCCAGGCGAAACGCCACTCGATACACCTGTCCAGCGCTTGATTAGCGTACCAAGCTTGCTCGTTCCAACATCAAATAGCGACTACAAGAGTGCGGGATTAACCAAGCTGGTGAAACGAGACTCTGGAGTCTATGAAAACGTCACCACCTAGCATTGAAAAAGTCAGATTCTCAATAGCTACTTCAGCGAGTTATTCTCAGGTGCGGGCATTCCTATAAATGATAGATGTAATTTGGGATATGGAAACCGGCGACCCCGATGACTTCCTTACCTTATTGTTGTTGATCGGACACCCGGAAGTTAACCTCAAAGCTGTTACCATCACCCCAGGTTCACCCCAACAGATCGGACTGGTAAGGAAAGCATTGGCTCTATTTAATAGAGATATCCCAGTCGGAGCCCATCACAAAGAACACCCTAAACCCTGTGTTTCCAAATGGCACACAGATGTTTATGGAGATATTCCAACTTCCCAAGATGCAGAAAATGGTGGCGAAGTTTTGCGGCGATATTGTGACTCGAACACTACTTTAATTACAGGTGGCCCGCTGAAAAATTTGGGAGCTGCCATTAAATTAAATTTTCAAGTCGATCGCTGGATTGCCCAAGGTGGATTTGCCGGCGAAGGTGTAGTACCATCAGCACTTCAACTAGACAAATTCAAGGGAATGACAACTTGTCCCACTTACAACCTCAACGGCGATTCAAAATCTGCTTTGGCAGCACTTTCTTATGACGGTATTAGGGTGAAAAAATTTGTGTCTAAAAACGTTTGCCATCGCGTTTACTATGACCGAAAAATGCACGATATTTTCCAATCTGTCAAACATAAAAGTTTGTCTCTCGCTTTGATATGGAAAGGTATGGATGCCTATCTGCGTCATCACCCCGATGGTAAAAAATTACACGATCCTTTAGCTGCTTGTTGTGCTATTGACGAGTCGATCGCGACTTGGGCAGAAGTAGAAATATACCGAGAAAAAGGCCAGTGGGGAGCCAGATTATCTCCCGGTTCCGGAACTTGGATTATTATAGACTACAACCCAGAAAAATTTATCTCTACTTTGACGGCATATTAAAAATGGACTCGTCTCAAGACCACTTTATCGGCTATGAAAAAATCTTTGAAAGTCTGACAAAATGGCACTTTAGTCGAGCGGTATTTCAAAAATAAAATTTAAGATATTTCTATTTTTCATAGTTCACAATTTCTGTTTCTAGAAACTGTGAACTATGAACCGCCAAACTATGTGTAAGTCAGCTGTACGCCGACAGGGAAAGTCTTGGCGCTTTTGGGTTTCACATAAACAGACTGTTCTTGTAGCAGTTGTAATTGGGTGAAGCGATCGCGTGTCAGTTGCGCTGTCACCAGTTGACCGTCCCTGAGACTCAACTCTACTACAACTTCCCAACCCAAATGCACAATCCGCTTTACCTTAGCGGGTACGGCGGTTTCTTCCGCCTTAGTCTGAATTAAAACATCGTGAGGACGTAAAAACACATGAGAATTGTTAGATTCCGAATGGTTAAGATCGAAAATTCCCGCAGCGCTGGATAGAACGTTGACAGGGCCAAAGAAACTCATCACAAAGGGGGTAGCTGGATGGTCGTAAATATCCTCTGGAGTGCCTACCTGTTCCACCTGACCTTTATTAAAAACAGCAATTTCATCGGCAAGTTCCATCGCCTCTTCTTGATCGTGGGTAACAAAGACAGTGGTAACGTTAACTTTTTCGTGCAGGTGTCGCAGAGAAGCTCGCAGTTCTTTACGAACTTTAGCATCCAAAGCTCCAAACGGTTCATCTAATAAAAGTACTTGCGGATTTACAGCTAAAGTTCTCGCCAAAGCTACCCGCTGTCGCTGTCCGCCAGAAAGTTGAGACGGATAGCGATCGCCTAACCCCCGCAGTTGCACTAAGTCTAACAATTCTTCCACCCGTTCCCGGACATAAAATCTGGACGCTTTGCGTATTTGTAGACCAAAAGCGACATTCTCGCGGACGGTCATGTGCTTAAACAAAGCATAGTGCTGAAACACGAAGCCAATACCCCGCGATTGCACGTTTTCGTAGGTCATGTCTTTACCACTGATTCTAATTCTGCCCGTATCTGGAGTTTCCAGTCCCGCAATTAGCCGCAGTAAGGTGGATTTCCCCGACCCCGAAGGCCCCAAAAGTGCCACCAGCTTGCCACTGTGAATGTGCAAATTTACCGAATCCACTGCCTGAAACGAACCAAATCGCTTTGATACGTCCTCAATCAAAATGCTCATCGCTACTCTTTCCCTAAACTTTTGATAATTGACCCTTGACTCGATCGAAAACCGGATTTCGTTGGCAGACCTTTTTGTTACACCGATTTATCGCCCAATTTACTGTACTTACATACCACATATCCAGATTTTTTGGTAATTTTTGTCAAATTTCTTGACCTTTGCTACAACTGACTACCTGACTGAGGGCTTTTAGAAACCCGGTTTTTTAGAAAAACCGGGTTTCTGGCCCGCGACAACCCTTTTTGCTGTGCCTTGTAAATTGTACTAAAATAATCTACAGTTTATCTATCGGAATTTAGGTGTTTTTGCTAAAATGCCTTTTATAGGCAATGTTTTTTGACTGCCAACTTCTACCAAGCCCGAACCCAGATCCGTCCAACACTGGAGTCTACAATGGCCATCTTGCAACTCGAAGACAGTTCGGTTTACACTCATCTCAGCGACATTACACGGAAACTTGCAGCTCTAAATATTCAGGTGAAACGCTTGCCCTTGGGGAGTAACTCCTATATCGGGGAATTACTGGCACAAGACATTCTTAGCCTTGCTGAAAAAGAGGAGATATTAGCTGGTTTCGATCGCTACTTTGTTCAATTCCAGCGCAGATTTGGTTATAAATGGCGTGAATTGACAGTTTTGCATCCAGGTTCGCCCTATCTTTGGGCCCTGATAACGCAATTCGATCGCTGCCACACTCACGCAGACGAGGAAGCACTCTATATCCTTTCTGGAGAGTGCGTTTTCGGGTTTGTGCTTCCTGATGGTAGGCAAGCAGAATTAATTGTAGAAGCAGAAGAATTTATTAACGTGCCATCCGGTACCGAGCATTGGTTCCGTCCTACAGGATTGCTTCATTTCAAAGCAGTACGGTACTTTACAAGTGTAGGCGGGTGGACGCCTCAATACACCGATACTAAAATTCACTTTCACAAACCCGTTGCCAGAAGATATCCTGGCGACTGCCCTTAACTTAAAGTTTGTAAGTCCTGGGCAACCCTACGCCTAGCAACAAGTTTTTATTTTTTTAGCTTTGGAATAATTAACAATGACCGTTTTCCCACCTACAACAAATGGTGTTTATGTTCTGACGCAACGTAAATTTGCACGAGCGTCGCTAAGTAGTCGGACAAAAGTAATCGACACTGTATGAACTTTTGTTAAGGCACTTGCAGGAGTGCGATCGCTACCCACGGATAGTACAAATGTATTGTAAAAATTGACA